>NZ_JBGOFY010000033.1:0-33568 GCF_041520885.1 Xanthomonas sp. NCPPB 2922
TTGCTGTTGTTGTTGCTGTTGCTGTTGCTGTTGCTGTTGCAGATGCAGATGCAGATGCCAACACCGTTTCAGTCGCAGCACCCCAAACTCCCAGAACCCCCACCATCGACCACGCAATCGCTCGCTTCACCGTGCACCCTCCCAGGTTGGTGACCAAGCCTAACCGACCAACGCGGCGCAACATCGCGCCACAAACGAGCGCAACCATGCATCCTTCCACCATCGAACACTTCCTTCTCCCCTCGGGAGAAGGTGGCCCGAAGGGCCGGATGAGGGTACGTCTGCTAAGAGCAGCTATCAAAACGACTGCGCAGCCGCCAGGCGGGCGCGGCCGGTGCTCGGAATCGGCATGTACCCACGTACATTCCGGTTCCTCCGCGCCGTCCGCACCCACCTGACGACTGCTCGCTACGTTTTGTTAGCCGATCTAAGAGTGCCCCCCGGCAATCAGGCAACAACATAAACCCCAACTGGAAAGACAGCCCCACGACTTCAGCAAACGTACCCTCACCCCAACTCTCTCCCGCTGGAGAGGGGCTTTTGGTCTGCGCACGGCATCAACGCAACGAGCGTCGATCATCCCCTCGGCAACCGGTCCAGAATCCCCGGCACTTCCAGCGGAATCTCGCGCGCCAGAAATCCCACCGTGCCAATGCGCTTGGCCAACTGCTTGCCCGCCGTTGCATGCACAAACACGCCCCACAGCGCGGCGGTCAGGGCGTCGCATCCACGCGCGGCAAAACCGGCAATCAGGCCAGCCAAGGTATCGCCCGAGCCCGAGGTGCCCAGCCCTGGCACACCGCCGCGGTGCACCCACAGCGCACCCTCCGGCCCGGCAATAAAACTGTCCGCACCTTTCACGATCACCACGCTGCGCATCTTCTTGGCAAACGCCAACGCGTAGTCGGCGGGCGCCGCTTCCACTGCAGCCTTGTCATCGCCGGCTAGGGCCGCCATCTCGCCCGCATGTGGCGTCAGCACGAAGGGCCGCCCCAGCGGCGCACGCAGCCGTGGCGACAACGCACCGGCATCCAGCACCAACGTGCACACCGCCTGGTCGATCGCGCGTTTGACCAACGCCGCAGTGGTGTTGGTCGACGCCATGCCCGGGCCGATCACCGCCGCATCGCATGCGCTCATGGCCGCATCCAACGCACGATGCCCGCGCACGATCTCGCCCTGCCCATTTTCGCCCAGCCCCAGCACCAACGCCTCGGGCATGGCCAAGGCCATGCCTGGCGCCACGCTGGCCGCGGTGGCGAGCTGCAACTTGCCCGCACCTGCGCGCAAGGCCGCCTCGCCCGCCAGCATCACCGCACCGGGCACGCGCGCCGAGCCGCCCACAATCAACACACGCCCGCGCTGCTCCTTGTCGCCGCCCGGCGCCGGCAGCGGCTGCGCGCGCAAGGCCGCAGCGGTGACGGTGCGCACGCGTGGCCCGGCCATCTCAGCGCGCTCCTGCCGGCCGATCGGATTCGGTGGTCACCGGCTCATCCGCCAGCTCCGGCGGCACGAACTTGGTGCGCACCAATTCCAGCGACTGCCCATCAGCCACCGCGGCGTATTCGGTCACCCCGCAATTGGGCACGTCGCCCTCGCGGTCGATCGCCAGGATGGTGGCCTCGTCCATCTGCTCGATCAGATACCGGAAGCAATTGACGATCACCTGGTGCCCCACGATCAGCACCCGCGCGCCCACGTGATTGCGCTGTAGATCGCCCACGATGCTGCGCAGGCGGAAGATCACATCGCACCAGCTCTCCCCACCCGGCGGGCGGAAGTAGAACTTGCCCACCAGCTTGCGCTGCTCAGACAACTCCGGAAACGTGGCGATGATGCCGGCCGTGGTGTAGCGGTCCAGTACGCCGAATTCTTTTTCGCGCAACCGCTCGTCCACGCTCACGGCCGTGTCTGGCTGGCCCATCGCACGCGCCACCGCCAAGGCGGTCTGGCGCGCACGCACATAGGTGGAACTCAGGATCAACGTGGGCCGCTCATGCTCCGGCAAGCCCGCCATCCACGCACCCAGCGCCCGCGCCTGGCGCTCGCCCAATGCTGAGAGCGGCACATCCGCATCGCGGTGCTCCAGGTCGATCAACGTCGCGCCATTGGACTCGGCCACATCACGCGCCACATTGCCCGCGCTTTGCCCATGCCGCACCACCCACAACCGCGCCGGCCATTGCGCCGAGACACCGGCAACCGCACTGTTCTCACTCACACCCATCTCCTGCACAACCGGGCTCCACGTGTCGCACAGCGGCCGTGAACAGCTGGTCGACCAGCCATCCACTGCCGCCGCATCGCGCCACCGGTGTCATCACTGCGCCAGCCCCCAGCGCCGTGCAATGGACGTGACCGGCGCCTCATCCAGGCCGCGCCATCCAACGGATGCGTAACCCCGCGCCGGTATACTGCAGGCCCCGTCCAGACCGCTCGCCATGTCCAACGTCCTTCTGCTGCGTACCGCAAAACAGCGCGAAGAACTCTTGGTCGACGAAGTGCTGGACGCCGCCGAACGCTGCATCGACGAGATCGGCCTGTCGGCTACCAGCTTCGAGCTCATCGCCGAACGCGCCCGCCTGTCCTGCCGCACCCTGCTGCAACGCTTCGAAGACAAGGACGCACTGGTACGCGCATTGCTGGAGCGCAACTACATGCGCGCCATCCGCCAGATGTGGCTGGTGGAACGCCCGGCCAACGTGCACGTGGTGGATTTCATCGCCGGCCTGCTCGAAGAATGGCTGCTGCAGGAAATCAACATCAAACGCACCCGCATCGACCTGGAACTGCACCTGGCCACCCTGCGCGACCCGGTGCTGGCCGCCTTCATGCGCCGGCAGAGCGCATCGCTGATCGAACACCTCAGCGCCCTGCTCAAGCGCCTGCTGCGCGGCTACGCCGACCCGGCCAGCAGCGAGCAGGAATTCCAGGCCCGCGTCTTCGCCGTCGCCGCCATGTGCGGCGGCCTGCACAACGTGATGACCAGCGGCATGGAGCTCAACCGCATGCATCTGCAGTTGATCTTGCGAGAGAGTTTGTCGGGGATTTTGAAGTCTGCGCCGGTGTAGTTCGGAAAACCCGGCAGGGCATGCGTGGCCCGCCACTCCAACCAGCAACGCGTGGGATCACCTTTCAACTGCCGTACGATGCAGACGCCTCTGCAGACGCGCGGGCTCTTGCGGCCAAGAGCAGTTGCGTGACCAATGCGTAGGCGTCGTCGCCAACGCCGCTGGCAGCGCGCCAGAGCTCTGGCGGCAGCCGGGAACGGTCTGCGGTTGCCAGGTTCTGAAGATCTGCTGCCAGCGCAGCTGCCTCTTCTTCGGTCATCTCACCCCCGGGACCGGCTACCTCCCCCTTGTTTACCATGGCAACGGCCGCGTCCAGGCATGCTTCGGTGACGCCCAACTCCTTCGCCCTGTCGGCCTTGCTGACACTCGTCTGCGACTGCGCTTGCAGGTACCGGTTCGCCAGATACTGCACGGCAGACAGCGTGCCCATCACCACGGCGTAGGCCAAGGCCGGCGCAAGCGTGAGACCCGCATTCTTTTTCCAGGACACCTCCCCTTTTGCATAGTCATATGCCGCCGCAGCGGGCGCATGCACCGCGTCCAGAACTGCGGCTTCGGCTGGCCCTGCGACCGCAGAGGTGGCAAACCGCGCTGCCTGCAGCCCGGTGTTCGCAATGTGCACACCGATAGGCACGCGTGGGGCCTTCAGCCGCGCCGCACGCACGGGCGCACGCGACAGGTCTTGCTTCAATTGTGGATTGGCCTGCGGGTCGCCGCGTTGCGAGGAGTAACCCACCTCACGCGGGGCCTGCGCCTCGCGCTGATCGTGTCTTACCGCTTCACGAGCCACAGAAGTCACTGGGAAGGAACCCATGCCTCACCTCTTAGAACAGATTCACCAAAGTGCTTGCGTACCACTCTGCTACGCAAGCGTCATTGCGCTTGGCGCAAGACCGAAAAAATGGACGGTCTGGCGACGTGCATGCGTCGCAGCGCGCTCAGCCAGCAGACGATGCAGAAGCCTTTACAGATGCGCGGCTTCGCGCAGCCGCAAGTAAGTGACTGACCAATCCATCTGACAACGGCGTAGAAGGCAGTCGTCAGGCAGACGGCAATCGCATCGTGAGGGCGCAGGATCTCTGCAGATCGCAACGCGCGCCATGCTGATGGTCACGCTTTCACACTCGAAGCAGTGCAACAGGCAACCTGCGCTTCGCGTCGTTGCAACGCCCTTCGCCGATCGATATCCCAGGGAATGGAGCCGCCTCCATCCTGATCGCTTCATTGGCCAGCATCGACGCGAGGACAGCAGATGGATTCCATCAGGCATCGCCCCACACTGCATGTGCCCGCAGGCGCTCATGCAACGTCCGGGTCTACGGGTGAGCGCACTGCAACCGTGTCGGCAGATCAACACCTGCCCTGCGCGCAGATCAGCGATGGGGCGCTGCAGGCATTGCCGCGGAAAAGACCACAAGGCGCTGCCGTCCTCAAACGCTCACTCAGTGCGCCTGCGCTGACGGCAACACAGCGCCGAATGCTTGCCGAACTCGGGGCCGAAGGCGGTACGTGCCTGACGCCCGACGAAGCAGCGGTGCTGCGGGAGCTCAGTTTCCACACCCCGGCGACACCGCGCGACACGGTGCTGTTTACCGACCCCAACAAGGACCCCGACGATGTGGTCGCCTACACCATCGGCAAGCAACTGCAGGTAACGGGCTTTGTACGCCTCACCGACGTTGCGGTGACCTTGGGCGATGCCAGCGTGCGCGAGGAGCGCGCCCGGCTCGCAAAGGGCGTGTTCAACCGCCTGCAACTCCCCAATGTGCGTGTCTCACGCGGGCAGGATTACCTGATGAGTGCGAAACAGGCCAAGGACCATGCCAAATTCCTGCAGGAAGGCCAGGGGTTGCGTGCGGAATCGGCCGAAATTTGCGACAACAGCCTGCAAGCGCTGCACGAGCGCCTGATGCAGGCACCGCAGGGGCTGAGCATGGTGGTGATTGCCGGCATGACCGACGCCCATGCGCTGGTCGATGCGCATCCGGCGCTTGTGCGCGAGCGCGTCAAGAGCATCACCATCATGGGGGGCGTCGAGCCGGCCAGGGACGCCGACGGCCATGTGCAGCCCGACGCACGCGCCTACAACAATGCGACAGACCTGGACGCGGCCTGTGGCCTGTACCGCAAGGCACAGCAACTGCAGATCCCGTTGCGCATCGTGACCAAGGAAGCTGCCTACAAGACAGCGGTGTCGCCCTCGTTCTACGAAGGCCTGGCGAAGAGTGGGCATTCGGTGGGCAGATATCTCGAAGACGTGCAGAAAAACGCCTTGAACGGCTTGTGGGAAGGGATTCAGGCAGGGCTGCTTCCGGGCCTGGATCAGGCGTGGTTCTTTCGCACGTTCACCGCAGACGCACTACCGCAGGCAAACGGCCCGCAAGAGGGCGCAAACCAAGCCATGGCCTTCGACCAGATCTGGCCGAGGGTCACCAAACTCAACTTGTACGACCCGTTGACGCTGCTGGCCTCGGTTCCCGGCGCGGCAGGCATGCTGTTCACGCCAAGGCAGATACAGGCCGATGGACTCAGCGTTGTGGAGCAGGTGAGCGAAAACGAGGTCAAGCATCCGGAGAAGGCAAAACGGCTGATGTCCGCCTTGGCAAAAGCGGCGCTTGCCACGAAACAATGACGACCGATCGTTCTGCAGACGCGATACGCCGGGTTCTGCAGATCGGCCGCTGCACGCAGCGACGGGTGGCGCTTGTATCTGCCACGCCAACGCGCAGGCACCATGGGCGCAGGGAGCAGACAAGACAGGGCCATCAAAGCCGCTGAAGCGCCAACTGGTCCAGGATGGTGCGCATGGCACCGGCCGCATCGAAGATGGCGCTGCCCAGCACGGGCAAGGTGCCGCGGCCCAGCCGATCGGCGTTGCCGGCAGCGATCACATCGCCATGGGCGGCGATGGTCAGCAGCAACTGATCCAGCGCATCCACTTGCTCCAGGGTGATGGCGAAGGCAAACACCTCACGCGGCTTGTCATCTCCTGCCCGCCTGCGCGCGCGGGCCGACGCCATCACCGTCCGGCTCATACGGTCTCCCTGGCGTCAGCACGCGCGTTGTCAGAGGCGCCGGGCTCCAGGCGCGCGGGCCACTGCACCTGTGCCAGCGCCTGCGTTACCTGCTCGGCCAGCAACTCCAGGCAGCACGCCAGCTCGTCCATGTGGATGGCTGGCTGCCGCAACTGCTCTTCGGCCTGCGTGCGTGGCTGCGCCAGACGCGCCAGAAAGCGCATGTGGTCGCGTAGTTGCTGCAGGCGATATTGCGCGCCTTCTGGCAGGTAGTAGCCCGGGTGTGACTGCGCATCTCGTACAACGTCCGACATGGCCTGCTCCTCATTCCATGGAATCAGCCCGCCCGCCGCAAGGCGACGGACGGGAAGTCGGGAGGCTCGAAACCGCTTACAGCCGGCGGGCGTATTCCCCTTGCGGGTGTTGTATTAGCCGCCCTCCCGACGCAGAGCATCGCGTCGGTTGCGCCCACAAAATATGCAGGCACAAAAAACCCACCGGTTTGTCGGAGGTGGGTACCGCTGTAAGCGGAGTTTCGAGGCTCCGTGCAGCAAGACTGCTACTGAAATTCTGATGAGTCAATACGAGAGGCGGTAGCAGTGATCTTTGTAGCCGTGGCTACAAGGTCGACCGGGTCGTAAACAGAAATAGTCACAGTTGTATCACCGCCTACTTTTTCTGCCGAGAAGGTCTGTTTGCCTACGTAACTTCCCGAAACGAGAAACGGCTGATCACTTTTGCAGCAAGTCCTGAAGGAACTCTGATTCAGGCTTCACCGCTGAGACATGCAATTGATCGCGGGCACGGGTGCAAGCTACGTACAACAACTGGCGCTCGGTGTTGTAAATTTCGGTCAGCTCGGCTTCGTCGGCGGCAGTGTCGATGCGCGCCTGTAAAGGAATGATTGCATCATCGCAGGCCATCACCGCGACCACGCGAAATTCCATACCCTTAGCCAAATGCGTGGTGGTGATGCTGACGAAGCCCTCTTCCGTCGCCATGTCCTTGCCAAGCACGCGCCCCTGTAGGCCAGCGGCCTTCACTGCCGCCTGTGCGCGAGACAGTTCGCTTTCGGATCGGACGAAGACACCGATTTCCTGCGGCTGCACGCCGCTTCTGCTGCACTGCTTCAACCATACGCCAACGGCTTGGCTTTCCGTCTGGGCATCGGCATAGCCGCAGATGGTCGGCTCCGGCCCATTAAACACGGAAATCGTGCCCTTGCGGCTTTCGACGTTTCCATCCACATCGGATACCTCGGGGCCGAGCAGACGATCGGCCTGCGAGCGAATCTGGTGTGATGTGCGGTAATTAATATTGAGCGTGCGCGATCGACCACGCACATCAACACCCAAATGTCTCCACGAGAAGGGCGTCTGGAAGATGCGTTGACCGAGGTCGCCGGCGAAGAAGAGCCCATTGGCGCGGTTGCCGCCAATCGCTGCGAGGAAGCGCAATTGTTGCACGCTGATATCCTGCGCTTCATCCACCACGATGTAATCGAATACCGGATATTTGCGATTGGGCATGACTTCGGCCAGCTTGGCGAACATTTCGGCAGTAGTGATCTTGCCGGCCTGTTTCAATTGCGCCTGCACCTGAGTGAAAACCTGCCAATACAACGCTCGCTGCGCCTCCGGCAAACGCGTCTTGCGCCCTAACCGCTTGGCATCGCGGTAAGCCTCCCAGCTTTCCACTTGCCATGTATCCACCACGTCGTCCCATTCGGACAGCAAAAACGCAGCGTTGGCTTTCAGGCCACCAACCTGCGTAGCAGCTGACTTCAGCAGAGAGGAAGTTTCATCACGACTGGCAAATACCGGCTTGCCGAATTCCGCCGCATACAAGCGGATACCAAGAGCATCCATGGCGAATACGTCGATACGTTCACCTAGCTTCGGCGTGTTCCAGATCAGCCGATACAGATTGCCGCGCAAGGCATTGGCCAACGTGTCCGAAAACGTGGAAAGAAGGACGCGTGCGTCTTCGTCCTTTTGCACCAAATGCACAGCCCGGTGCAAGCCAACCACTGTCTTGCCCGTGCCCGCCGAGCCAGACACACGCGCCGCACCGTTGTAATGACGCTCGACAAGTTGCCGTTGTGCCGGATGCAGGAACACTGTCCACTTGTCCCACGGGTATTCCAAGGCGCGAGCCAGCTCGTCCATATCGGACATGACGCGGAAGCGACGCTGCGCGTCCGGGTGCTGGAACGGATCCGCGCCCTTACCCGCCACCTCCGGCAATGCCGGCGTGCCACCGGTCGCCAGTTCAAGCAGGGCTTCTGCCGCCTCACCGGGAAGATGATGGGCCAGCTCAAGCAGCGAATCCTCGTCGGCAGCTTTCACGTCGGCAAGCCAGTCCTGCGGCACCCCATAGGCCAGCAGTTGGTCGTCACCATGTTTCGCGAACAGTTTCGGCTTCCGCCACGTGGCAGGCCTGCTGTCCTCGACGTACTTCGGAACGAGGATCTCCTCGACACGCTCGCGGACTTCGACAAGCTGCGCTGCGCCGGTGGTCGGGTGCACTTCCAGCTTGCGCCGCTCGGCCCATTGATAGGCCTTATCGTGGTGATCGACATAGCAGAGGAGCAGACTGCCAGCGGTCTTGTGGACGATCAGGCGAATATCGCGGCTGACACGCACCGACCAGAAGTTCGGATCTTTGGCTCTATCGAGCTTATGGAAGCTCATGCCGTTACCGATAGGATCCACCTGCAAATCGAAGGCGGTGGTCTTGGCTGCCTTTTGCTCATCGCCGGTCAAGCGCGCAAGGCTAGTGGTAAAGGTGTCGGCGATGCGGAATTCCATCAGTTCCTCTCAATTCTGGCAATTACGCCGCGCGGTACTGGCTACCGCGATCCACCGCAAATTTTTTCAGCTTCTTCGCCAGCTTCCGACACTCTTTTTCGGTGACCACGTTGAAATTAATGATCGCGTGCGCTGGGTTCCCGGCGACGGGATCGGGCTGATGTATCAGCCCAACCGATGCGGCCTCTGCGCCACTGACAGCCCACACACCAACTGACTCCAAACCGAGATCCAGTGTGTAGTGATGATGCGATGCCTCCGCGGTAGTCTGATCGCCATCGTAAACGGACAGCTTTCCGTCATCCTTTGGGAAGGGAAAAAAAGCCTGACTGGAGACTTCGCCATCGGGAAAAAAATTCGGATGCACCTGGCGCAGCAATAAGGTCTGATCGTTCATGCCTGCTGCACCTTGATGGTGTCATTCAAGAACGCGAACAGGGATTTCCAGCCGACAGGATCCAGATTGAAGTCTCTCTCCACGTCCTCCTCATCGGCTCCGAACGCATGGTAACTGGCCTGCAAGTTCGTCAAGTCGATGTCCAACGACGGGTCACCTTCGACTTTCCATTCGAGCAAAAGATTGCCATCCTGCTTTGGAACAATTATGGGTAACGGTAATTTATCCGGGTAATCAGCGATTATTTTTTCAGAGACACCAGACAGCCTGTCGGCATCGGGCGCCAGACCACTACCCGCAAACCAGCCACTTTCCAGCTGGGAGATCTCGTCGAACCGCGCCGAGATGGCGTAGTTCTTGGTGACTTCCAGTGACTCGATGGAAATTATTTTTTGCAGGCGTTCGTAAGAGTCGTACGCACCTACGCCTACCACGCTAATCTGATGACGCTCCCGCCCCCCATAGATGCGAGCCGTGTTATGAAACGAGTCCACCATAGGAATAACAACGGCCGGACTATTGTCTACCGGCTTCAGGCGAAATGACGATTTGGCGAAATCGACCTCTTCAATGTAGCCATTGAGCGAAATTTCTCGCTCATATACCTGGTCCGCAGCCAGCACCAGTTGCTTGCGTTTGTCCTGCGTCAGGCGGGCCGGATTGCCGATTTGAAGTGGCAACTCTAAAGCTTCGTCGGCACGTAAAGAGCGTCCGAACTGATTGAAGTGCCCTAACAATTCTTTCGGAAATGCATCTGGCAATGCAGTAACCGGTGCTGCGATACACTCAGCCACCAAATCACGGGCACGCTCGAAATAATCTCTCTCACCGCCTTGCAGGGCAAGCGCGCCAGCAACGACCAGCGCCAGCATCGGCTTGGTGCTACCTTCGTCGATGCGCTCAATATCCAAGCGGAAACCCGCTTCAAAGCCCTTGGGCACACGCTGCCGTCCTCGGTGCTCCTGCAAATACAGGTGCTTGGCCAGTTCGACAATCAGACGTTCATAAGCCGCAAGATCACGAGCCACATCGACGGGCAATGTATGCTCGTCAAAGCGTGCGCCAGTGAACTTGGGCTGGGAGAAGTCGATCTTCATATATCTTCTAGCTTACCTTGAAAACCTTCATCACCTCATCACCGAGGTGATTGATGACCTTCACCGCAAACCGACCGTTACTTGGTTTCGGGAAAGGGCGCGAGGTGTCGCAGTTGAGCGTTGCCCAAGCGTCGGAGTCGATTTCAGCTTTAAGGGTAGTCTTCAGAGCCTTGTACGGATCGTTCGCGCCGAGGAAGTAGGCATGGCGGACGAAGAAGGATTCCTCGTTGTAGTCGGTATCCAAGAACCAGCAGGCTATGCCGTCCGCGCCATCGCTGCGAACTTCGCCGGTGCTGGGGTGGAATACGTCAACGCCGTTGATCTTGACCACCAGTTGCCCGTCCGCAGGCACGTCGATAACGTCGCGCTTTCCGTCGTATCGACGGATGATGCGGCCCTGTGTGTCCAGCACGTCCACATCCGGCTCGCCGAAGATCACGAACAAGTTACCCTTGCCCGTATTCTTCAGGTCTTCGGCCATGTGCAGGTCAGCGTTCATACGCGCCTTGAGCACGTTGATCCGGCCCAGCTTGCTGAACTCACTGGCCGGCGCATCATAGTTAAAGGCGCAGGCGATGACTACGTCGAAGTTGGCATCACCCGCCTCACGAGCAGCATCGACCAGGTCAGCGCGGGTGACGGTACCGAACTCTGGGCCGACCAGAATACCGGCACGCTTCACCTGCCCATTTTCCAGATAGCGGCCCTCGGCGCATACCAGTTCGCCTGGCCACGGTTCCAATGCGGTGAATTCGATTTTGTCGGCCTTATGCGCCTGCTGCACACCAGCGGTACGCAAGTTGTCCAGAATCAGGCTAGTGAAGTCCTGGCCGTACTTTGCTTGAGTCTCGGCCACATGGTCGATCAGGTTGTCTTCTTCGTCCACACCCAGCACGCGGTGCGGCGACATAGATTCCACTGTGAAGGGGCCAGCCACACGCACCTTCTTCTTGTCCTCATAGGGTTTGTCGTAGAGGTACGCGAACTCAGCCTTGGCGGCAATGGACGCGTCGATTTCCTTTTGCCGGGCAATGCGCTGCTGCCACCAGTCAGCGTGCAGCTTTTTCGCGACATCGCTCCACTCTGCATCGCCCTCCCGCGGAATTTCCCATTCCTGCCACTGCCTGCCGAGCGTCTCGTTCAGCGTTTCACGCAGCGGCTCCAGCACGGTCTGGAATTTTTCCCAAATGACATCGATCTCAGCGTTGTTAGCGATGGATTTGAGGGTTATGTGCGGCACGCGCTCATAAACAAAACCGTGGGCGATGTTGTCGTAGGTGGATTGGCTGGAGGGAGTGCCACGGGTGATTTCGGCTTCCTTCAATTGGCCTTCTCGGGAGTCAGCGAGCAGATAGAAAGGATAGCGCGCACCCATGATGCGGGCACGAGCTAGCGCCAGCGCGACACGACTGGTGTCTATGGTGATCCAGCGGCGGCCCCATTGTTCGCTCACGTAGGCAGTGGTACCGGAGCCGCACGTCGGGTCGAGCACCAAGTCGCCGGGATCGGTCGCCATCAACAAACATCGCTGAATCACCTTAGTGGAAGTTTGGACAACATAAACCTTCGGATCGGCATATCCAGATACGATCGTGTCATCCCATGAATTTGAAAAAGTAACCACCGGAAAATCATCGGCAAAACGTTTGTAACGTAGTCGTTGCCCTACCCCTACCAATCTACCAGCCATCGCGAGTCGAGGGATGCCTGCACGTGATGCCTTCCAATGGGTATTCGGCGGCAGTCGATATTCCCTCCCTTGGAGCTTGAATGGATAAGTGCCTGCCTCGCTCGCACCCTGAGAGCTCATGTCTCCAGGCATATATCTAGGGTCTCTGTAGGACTCGCTTTGGCGTAGCTCGTCGCTACTTGTATATTGGGTATCGAGTAGCGAGCTTCCCTTTTCGACTAATGGCTGCCGATACTTCATCTGACTCAGATCTCGTGCATACCAGAGCGCGTAGTCGTAGATGTTTTCAAGATAGTTTGAGCCGGTTCCGGAGGTCTTCTTGAATGCTATCGTCGAGACGAGGTTGCCTTCCCCAAAGACCTCATCCATCAACGCCCGAACGCGGTGCACATTCTCATCGCCAATCTGTACGAAGATCGAACCAGATTTGCTCAACAAATCCCGCGCGACTACCAATCGGTCGCGCAGATACGTCAGATACGAATGAATGCCGTTGCGCCAAGTATCTCGGAATGCCTTGACCTGCTCTGGCTCGCGGGTGATGTGATCGGCGCCGTCTTTCACGTCGCGACTGGTAGTTGACCATTGAAAATTGCTGTTGAATTTGATGCCATACGGCGGATCGAGATAAATACACTGTACCTTGCCGCGCAACCCCTCACGCTCGGCGAGGCTGGCCATCACCTGCAAGGAATCGCCCAGGATCATGCGGTTCTGCCAGTGCCCCTCGTGCTGGTAGAACTCAGTGCGGTCCGCGCCTTCAGGTAGGCCATTGAAGTCGCCAAATAGATCCAGCATGTCCTGCTGCGGCGCGGCGGCTTCGCGGCGCGCCTCGGTCTGACGGCGCAGGTCGTCGATCAGGGCCTTGGGCTTGACCTTTTCCTGGATGTAGAGCGGCGGCGCGTTGACGACCAAATCTGACCAATCCTGCTGATCCTTGCCGCGCCAGATGAGCTGCGGGTCAAGATCGCGGTTAAGTCGCTGCTGGAATTCCGGAGAGACCTTTCCTGCGTTATGCAAAGCGCACAGTTCCTCTAGCCATTGCCTGTTGGCACGTGGATAGGCCACCTGTACCGGCGCTTGCTCGTGGTGCTGCATCACTGACTGATGCTCCACCGTCGGAATGTTCTTGCGTTTGGCCTCGGTGTGGGTGATCTGCTCGATACTCTTGCCGTGCTTCTCTGTTTTCTTCATTGCCATCTCAGTATTCCTTGTTTCCCGGCGCAAGCACAGCCGTTTCAAACATTTGATTGAACTTCGCCTCAACCTCTTTCGCGAAGTCATCCTGCATTTCGTACACGTCGCCGAATTCGGCGAAGGCCCAGCGACCGTGGGCGCCGAGGTGGTTCACGCCGGGAATCCAATAGGTGTCCATGGTGGATTTCTTCTCCTTCGCATCTTCGCGCCGGTAACCCTTGATCTCAACGATCAGGTTCAGTGGATCCTCCTTGCCGCGACCATCGTCCACTCGGACGATGAAGTCAGGGATGTAGATGCGGTTGGCCGAGCCAAAGCGGTAAGGTACTTCCAGGCCGAGATTGTGGTTCTTGGTGTAGGTCAGCACCTTGGGATGCGATTCGGCGATGCGGCAGAATTCGCCTTCCCAGCCGCTGTCCAGAATCACCCAATTGACCTGGTTTTTCGGCTGGTTCTCCACGCCGAGGGTTTCCCAGCGTTCACTGCCCGGACGAGAAGTGTTGAAACGCACGTGCGCGGTGCTGCCGGTCGGGTTGAATGGATCGAGGATGGCCTTGACCTGCCGGCCCTTCTCCAGTTCCTTCGCGGTGATGCCCTTGGTGATGCGCTGGCAGGCCATATCTGCCAGTTCGCGGTACATCAACTGCGCCGGGTAGGTGCCACCCTTACATTCCAGGCACTGGTCCAGCCACTGGCGCACGATACGCTTGAGCTGCCCGAACAAGGCAATCGGTGCATCCTGGCCTAGATCACGCCAATGCTGGAACAGCAGATGCTTGGTCAACTCCATCAGTAGGGTGGACTGGCGCACGTCTCCTAGATGCTTGATATCCAGCTCCACCGCTTCGCCAATGATGCCGGCGTTGTGGGTTCTGGTCGCGCCGACCATGTCAGGCGTCAGGCTGAGGTGGTGATCGTCGTTGAATTCTGCTTCGAGTTGTTCTTCTGGCAGTTCGACGCGATAGCCTTGTACGCGCGGGAACCAGATTTCCAGATGATCGCGTTCCGGACGCAGTGCCTTGACTGTGATGGTTTCGCGGGGCTTGGGCGGCGTGACGACGACAGGCTCGGCTGTGAAGTCGAAGGGGATGCCGAATATGTCGGCGTACTCCACGTCGAAGAGACCTTGCTCGTTCAGCTCATAGGACTGGCGACGCAGGGCACGGCCAATCACCTGCTCGCACAGCAGCTGAGTACCAAAGGCACGCACGCCGAGGATGTGGGTAACTGTATTGGCATCCCAGCCTTCCGTGAGCATCGACACCGACACCACACAGCGGATTTGTTCACCCAAGCGACCCTGCTTGCCAACGGTGTTCATCACCTCGCGCAGCAATTCGCTGTCACTCAGGTTCTCAGCCTGGCGGCGATCGCCGGTGCGCTCGATGATTTCGCGCTTGAAGCGCTCTATCTCGTCGGCCGCCATCCCCCGGAAGTTATCGTCCAGCGCCTCGCCGGATTCGAGTTGCTCGCTGTCTATCAGCAGGGTGTTCGGACGTGCTAACGGACCGTGTTCATCATGGTTTCGGAACAATTCAAGCCTGCCGGGTACAGGCTTGATGAAGCCATTCTCATCCGTGCGCTCAAAACCGGAGATGTAATCAAACACCAATTTTGAAGTCGCTGTGTTGTTGCACACCACGATAAAGCACGGTGGCACTTGAATGCCTGCCTGCTTCCACGCTTCGTAGGTCTTGAGGTAGTGGCCGTACAGGGCTTCCAGTGCGGTCTGCAATTCCACCGGAATGGCCAATGGATCGAGCTGGGCGTTTTTGCCGCGCCCCTTCTTCGGCATCTTCTTGCCTATGTGCTTCCAGAGCTCACGATAGATGGGCATTTCCGCACCGGGAATGTTGTCGGCGACCGGCACGCGCGGCAACTTGACGATGCCGCATTCGATAGCGTCCATCAGCGAAAAATCGCTCATCGTCCACGGAAAGAGCGTGCCCTCCACATAGCCAGAGCCGGCCAGGAAGAAAGGCGTTGCTGACAGGTCCATCACCTGCTGCAGCCCCAGCTTGCGGTTGACCGCTTCTAGGCCAGAAATCCAAAGCCGAGCGGCTTCATTGTTGTCCTCGGCTTCCGCTTTCTGATCTTTATCGAGATCTTCGTCGTCCACAGCAGCGTGCGGCTTCTCCCGATAGCAATGGTGTGCCTCGTCGTTGATGGCAAGAATATTCTTCAGCCCCATCAATTCCGGCATGACTCGCTGGAGCATCTGTCCCTCGGTTTCCAGCGTTTCCAGCTCGCTGCCGGTACGGCCTTGCAACAGGCGGCGGCCGCCCTTGGACAGCTCCATGCGTTCACGTCGCTTGAAAGCGTGGTAATTGGTGATAACGATCTTGGCCTTGTCCAAATCGGCCAGCATGTCGCGTGGCACGATTTCGCGGTTGGCGTAGTAGCTGTCTGCATCATTGGGCAATAGCACACGCAAACGATCCTTGATGGTCAGGCCAGGAGCGACCAGCAAGAAACCACGGGTGAATTTCTTGCTCTGCGGATGCCGTACGGCATTAACCGTCTGCCAGGCAATGAGCATGGCCATGACCGTGGTCTTGCCTGCACCAGTCGCCAGCTTCAGCGCCAAACGCATCAAGCCGGGATTGGCATCAGTGCTGGCCTTTTTCAGGTGATCGAGGAAGCGCTCTCCGTTCTTTCCAAGCTGTGGAGCGACCTCGGTCAACCAGATGGCGGTCTCGGCCGCTTCTACTTGGCAAAAGAATGGGCGCACACCGGCGAACTTGTGGTTGCGCCAATGTTCCAGTAAGCGGGCTGTTTCAGGGGTGACGCGCCACTGCGCAGGTGGCAAGAGACGCCAAGCATCGACCTCGCGCCGCACCGAATTGATTAGCTCAGAGTGTCGGTAGCGCTGCCCGTCGTCAGCCAGGCTCTCAACTTCATCCAGCGCCAGGGTAGCCTGCTCGCCCTGGTGCCGACGTGGCTTTGGAATCGGACTAATGAAGCTGGATGCTCGGCGAGATTCGACTACTTGCTGTGTAGGTTGCCCCTTTTCGTCGAGCTCCCAGTGCAAAGACGGGTAACCGTATGGAGAATTGAGAATAGGCTGCTTGAAGAACTGGTCACTCACTATCTTTAACCCCTGATTTTGGCCCTGCCCGGGCATCGACTCTCACGCCAAGAGGTGGACGCAGGTGCCTACTCAATGATAGTCGTCTTCACGCTGATGCCTGACTGCCAAAACGGTGACGACCTGATTGCTTTCAACCTCAAACAGCAGCACATAACCGCTGGCACCGAAGCCGATCACCAGCTCCCGCAAGAACGGATCTGCCAACCCCGCCTTGCGGCAGCTCAGCGGCGCCAGTTCAAGCACGGTGACGCCATCGCCGATGGCCTGCAGCGCGCGCTCGGCAACGGTGAAGTCGCCTTCGGCGCGCTGTAGCAGCCAGTCGTAAAGCCGCGCGAAATCCTCGCGCGCTTCCTGAGTGAAGCGGACAGAAAATCCCACCTTGGCTTAGCCCAGGCGCGCCTTGTCCAGTTGGGCGTGCAGCCCGGCCAGGACATCCTTCGCGTCGATGTACCGGCCAGACGCCTTGGCGCTGTCACGCGAGGCCAGCCCGCGCGCAATGAAGGCTTCCTGCTGCTGCCGCTGCTGCACCTGGGCGCGCACGGAGTGCTCGACAAAGCTGGAAAGCGTCTCACCCTCCTGCAACACGGCTTCGGCCGCTTCGCGCAGCGCCGGGTCTACCCGGAGCGATGGAAGAGATGCGGATTTCATGGAAGGCCCAGTGCGTTGCAATTGCGATGCATCATCGCAAGCGGGCGCCGGTGCTTCAAGGTTTTCTTTGCAGACCTAAGCCGACGATGTCGCAGCTACGCTGATGCAATGGTGCGTAGGCGCTGAAGCACGACGCTTGCGCGCTCCGGTTCGGCGACCAATCCCGGCAACGCGTTCACAAAAGCCGGGTTATCCACTAGCCCCACAACACGTCGGCAACCCAATGCCGAAGGTCTACATGCTCCACGGCGAGCTCTTCCACCAGCTCGGCACGGCCATCGACGACGTTGAGCACGTCCTCCAGGTCGTGACTGGAAAGGAAGTCACTGTTGCCTCGGGTAGCAAAGGCTTCGAGCTTGGTCGCGACGAATGCTGCCGCTGTCACCAAGCGGATGGACAGGCGATCGCTCAAGGCCATCACTTGCGCCGTCTCTACAGTATGGGCGTACCAGCGATTGGAGAAGCCAAGCACGCCTTCATCCACTGGCATCAGGTCGAAGAGGACGCCCGATGCTTTGTGTACCCAGCGGCAGACAACGCCGCTCTCCATCTCGCGCGTGAAGCCCTGCGATTCCACACGCGCCTCAATACCGCGGAACCGAGACCAATCAAGTTTGACCACCGCATCGACGTCATAGGTGGCGCGGACGTTTTCAGCCAATGGATCCGACACCAGCAGGCCAACGACTGCCCCGCCAAGAAAGACTGCGTGTTCGCGAAGCTCGCCCAATGCATCCGCAATCACAAGCAGATGCGGCAGATTAGGATCATCAGGCCGCATCACCAATCCCCAGCAATTGCTTGAGATAGCTTGCTGCCAGCGCGCGCTCGCGGGCACGCCCGCTGCGCAGGGCATCCTGCAGCGCCAGCAGCGCATGCAAGGCAGGGTCGGCCATCGCAGCAGTGGGCACACCGTCTGACAACGGCGACAAGCTAGGGCCTTTGGCTGTGCCCTGCGCGCTTGGCCACACCGGTGCATCCCCTGGGGCGCTGGAAATGGCAATGGACAGTGGGGGCACGCCGAAGGCCGTAGGAATGCCACGCCTTAGCGGCCCGATGACGGCAGGAAAGGCATAGCGCACGCCGTGGACCGCAAACTCGTGCAAAGCCGTGCGCACCGTCTCCCACTCGCCCCGGCTTTTTTCAAGAGCCAAACCAGATGCCACCGCGCGCTTGACGCTGCGATGCACCTGAGAGGCGCTCATGCCCAGCGCTTCTCCCAGAGAGGCATAGGTCCAGGCTTGGCTCGCCTGGGCGACCTGCTTGTACAGCACCACCAGATCTTGAGGCTTGAGTTCCACGTTAGATGGTCTTTATTCCATATTCCGGAATATGGAATATCTTATGAAAGTCCAGACTTTGCAAGTCTGGCCAGGCTACTTGGTACCTGACGACAAACCGGGAGTTGTTGCTTGTGTGCCCGCGGAGATGCGTTGAGAACCCTCCCCGTTACCCGCTGTCTTGAAAACGTGAGCCGAATATTCCCGACAATCGGCTCATGCCGTGCGCCGAATGGGTCTGCGGCGCCCATTGAGCACGCACCTTCATCCGTTGTTGGACGGTGCGGACCAATGTCGATGCATCAGGGTGCGGACCCTGACCTGCCGAGCGTCCAGAACAAGACGCATCCGGCGCAATCGATGCCATTCCTGTCCCATCAGTGCCAATTTGCCTATAGTTCCCGCCGAACCCTGCAATGGACTGACCAATGCACATGATGTCATCCGGCCGGTGCCTGGCTCTTGCACTCGCCGTCGCTGTCACCGGCAGTGCCTGTGCACGGACGCCATCACCCGAACAAAAAAGGACTTCCCCCATGTCAGGCACCGTCACCACAGGCCGCACCATCAATGGGCACACCTATTCGGATGCCCCCGTCGATGTGAAGCTAGGGCCGAACACCTTCCGCATCCCCGCCAACTATCTGGACAGCCAGATTGCACCGTGGTCCATCGAGGTGGTGACGCTGGTCATCGAGTGGCCAGATATGACCCCCACCCCGCCCGGTGCGCGGGCGAACCCGCGCACGAATGATTTCCGCAAGGAGATCCATGCCTCGATGAATTATGTTGACCGTGTCCCCATCGAAGGATTGCTGGCACGTTATTCGTCTAACGAAGCGCTTACCGAGCCTGATTCGGTCGAACGGGGTGATCCCGTCGACAGACTCGATCTGCGTATTGCACAGCCTGAAACACTCGGATTGACGCCGTATGCCATCGATGAAGAAAAGATGGCGGTGTACGTTAAAGCGTACGAAGCCCACTATGGCAAGCCTCCAACGCGCAACCCTGCGTTTGAGGACGACTGGTACGTCGCGCGCGACTCCAGCGGCAATTTGACCACATTCATCAAGTGCGACAGCAAAAAATTCCGAGGAGATGGCGTTCGGCTGGAGGGATCTGAAGTAGTCCATGAAAAAGGTGCCGTCGCTGCAAGTTGCGTCCACTACTTCTCCGATATCGAAAACAAACTTTCCATCACTCTCAACTACAAGCGTGCATTCTTGAAGGACTGGAAACGCATGGAGGATGCAGTAAAAGAAGTACTGGCACGCACCAAAGTCAGGTGATCGGTCTACTGACAGGGAGTAAAATATGAGTGGATTGACTGGGCAAGATCTCAAGATCCTTACCAACTACGCGGATAAAGGCAATCGCGAGTTGTACTGGAACTATCTTTCGCAGCTGGATGGCGCGGACGGCTACGGTACGCTGGCGCTGGGCGTGGTGCGCAACGACAGCTTGCCCGGCCAAGTGGCCAACAGTTACGCGCAAGACTATGCCAGGACACAGCACGATACTGGCTCTCGTTTTGCCAACGCGGACTTGAGCGAGCGGCAGTGGGAGGATTTTGGACAGACACTGCTCAAGAAGGATCTTGAACTTCGGAAAATCTGGTTCCGTCAAGATCGTCCAGATCTGGCGCTGAACCTGCCCGGGGCCTCCGTCATGCTGGCGCACGACCAAGCCTTCCTGGACCATGAGCTCGACCCCAACTGCTGGACGCCTCGCGTCCTTCTGCAAGCGGCATTGGAAAAAAGCGGCCCCCAGAAGCTGGAACAGATCTGGACCAACATGCTCGACAATGAGTACGCCGGCGCCACCCGTATCAGCAACACGGGCTACGAGACCTTTGCGCAGATGGGAGTGGTGGACGGCAGCCAGTACCTGGCAAAGCTGGGGACGACCGAAGCGATCCAGATGCTGGAAGGCCGCTCCGCGGTCGATCCCAATGTGATCGGCAGCAACAGCTTCTATGCGATGTACTTCGAAAAAGAGCAGAAGTGGATGAATGTCAGCGCTGGCGGCGGGCATCCTTCCATGCGCGAAGAGACCAATCCCGGCCGTATCGCCGAACTCAACGATACACGCGCCGTGCGCCTGGAGCGGCAGCAGAAAGCCACGCAGTTCCACGAAGACGACCCGCACCGCTCCATCACCCGCAGCCCGTTAACCGCGTCGGTCGATGGCGTTCTAGACCCGAAACAGGCGCCCACCCAACTGGCCGATATTGGGCCTGACCACCGGGACTACGCGTTGCTGCAGCAGGTCCGCGCAGGCGTCAACGCCATCGATGCGCAAGCCGGGCGCACACCGGACGAGAACAGTGAGCGCCTCATCGCCAGCGTGATGACCCTCGCCCGCCAGAACAACCTGGACCGCGCCGATCACGTGGTGCTGAGCACACAGACAGCCGACAGCCCCGCCGGGCGTCACGTGTTTGTTGTGCAGGGCGAATTGAATAACCCCGCGTACCTGCGCGCTCACATGCCGACCGATGTCGCGGTGCAGACGCCGGTTGAGCAATCGCTGCAGCGGCTGGAAATTGCCAACACGGATCGCCAACAGGCATTAGTGCAAAGCCAGCAGCAGGAGATGGACAACCGGGTGCGTGAGGGTTCGGCAATGCGCATGGGGTGAGGCGCAGGGAATTGACCGCTCGGCCCTTGCCGACAACAGCGAGCACTTTCAGTAAGCACCGGCGCAGACAGTTGGGGACATCGCACTCCGTTTCGCTGCTTGTACCGCTGTCGCTCAGCAATTAGCTGGCGATAGTGCTGCAGGGTCTGTACTACGCGTCTATCGACGCCTTGTCCGGCTCACATAGTTCGCACGGGCTAATCGATCTTGGGATCAAACATCAACCCGTTGCCCACCTGCTCCAGGCATTGCAACGGCTGCCTGGGCAGCCGCAGCCAGTGCTTGGGTGGTTCGCCGTCGTGTTCGATGCTGCCCTGTGTGCGCCATGCGCGGCCGGTGAGGTAGTTGATGCTGAGCGCGTTGGTCTCGCCGGTGTTGCGCTGTACCGTTGAGCGCTCTTAGCCGATCAGGCGCAGGCAGCCGTCCTGGTAGCGGAAATTGAAGCTGGTCTCGCCCATTTGCCAGGAGCCCATCGAGGCAAACTGGCTCAGGGTGACGGTGACCGTACCGGCTGTGTTGATACCAACGCCGCCGCCTCCGGTGGTGCCGCTCTCGTCGAGAGACTCATCCTGATCAGTGGAGACGCGGCGTGGGATCAGGGCGTGATCCTGCGTCACCGTACGATAGCCACCAGCCGGGTCCATGAGCGCCGCGATGAGCATGCGTGGGTTGGTGTCCAGCGGTTCGGGCGTGCGCTCGTCAACCTGCAGCACGTTCGCCGCGTCGGTCATTTTCAATACCAGCACGACATCGTTACGGCCGTCGCGGTCCAGGTCACCTTGCAGCCGTTGCTCTACCCGCCACCCCGTAGGGACCAGACCTTCCACGGCGGCAGCATGTGCAGCGATCTGCGGGTAGCGCACCTGCGCAATAGTGCGTGCGCTGGCCGCTGTACACGTCAGCGTGCAGACAAGCGCAATGACGCGTGCGGTGTTGCACGCGACACGCGCCACAGAAAAGTGATCAGTTGAAACAACACGCATTGGCATCGTCCATGTAGCAGTGCGGCCATCTTGGCGAGCACCATCGTCAGTGGCAAATGCAGACACCACGCACTGATGTCAATGCGGAAGTCACGGGCTGGCACCTATCCGCTGGGTAGCAAACAGATGCCATGCACCGTGACGCAATTTCAACGCTTGCGTGCGGCCAACCACGCTTTGATCTGCGGCAGCGACGCCGCCCGCAGCTTCACCCGCGTCTGAATCGTATTGATGGCGTTGTCTGCGGTCTGCCGAGAGGTTGGCGCAATGTACGTGTCGGCGTAGGCCTTGATCTTGTTGGCTGTGGCGAGGTCGGCCGAATCCATCCCCAGGCTTGGGTAGTAGCGGGCACGCGAGGTGGAATCCACCAACATGTCTACTTGTGCGCGATGCGCCACCGCAAAGTCGAACGCCAACTCCGGGTGCCGGGAGGCGACCCGGTCGATCATGCTCGCACCGGTGGTGGCGCCTGGCTCCTCTGTCAGCGCCAGTTCCAACGCGCGCTTGGCCAGCGCCTGATCATCGGCCATGGAAAGAAAGTCGTAATAGGTGTCGCGCACCATCGATGAGGTCTCCTGCTTGGCCAACGCATGTAACGCATCCCAGGTAGCGGCATCGGCATTGAGGGCAACCGCACCGAGCACGCTGTCGCGCAGTTCGGGCGACAGCGACGCGGGGTTGGCCTGGAACCCGGCAAACCGCCGGCGCGCTTCGGCAATCACGGCCGCATCGCCCATGCCGCTGAGGCTGCCGATCAAGCGTGTGCGCAGTTGTTGGATCTGCGCCGAATCGTCATCACGATTGTCCCAGCCCAACGTTGCGAACTCCGCCGACAGGTGCGGCACGGCGTACGCGCGCCAGGCAGCGCGCGCAACCTGGTCACGCTCGAAGCTTCCATCCACACTGTCGTAGATGCTGGCCACCATGTCCCAGATATCCGGCGATGCGCCGACCTTTACCTGGGCCGCGAGATTCAGCAGGTCCGTCTCCGGTTGTACGCCCGCGCCGGCCAGTGCATTGGTGTCGTTCAACACGCCCAGCTGGTCCACCACCGGCAATGCGCTGAAGCCCGCGGCCAGCGCCTTGAACTGCATCGGTGCATACGCTGTGCGGAAATAGCCCTTTTGCCCGGCATTGACCACTACCGGCACCTTGCAGCCAGGCAACTGTACCTGTGCAGTGCCGTCCACCAGCACACGCACCTGTTTGCCATCACCGCCACGCAGCACAACTGGCACATGCCAGCGCAGCGGCTGCTTGTCGGGCCGATCCAGCGTGAACTCGCCCTGCTCCAGCGTGACCGTGGTCTGACCACCCACGCAACGGCTGCTGGCCTTGATCAACGGCACGCCCGGCTGCAGGGTGAAGTCGTGAGCCACCTGGATGAATTGCTTGCCGGGTGCCACCGTATCGATCTGCTGCCACAACTGGTCGGTCACCGCATTGCCGTACTGATGCTGCCGGATGTAGCTGCGCACGCCGGTACGCCAGGCATCCTCGCCAACGTAGTCTTCCAGCATGGCAATCACGGCCTCGCCCTTGGCGTAGGTGATACTGTCGAAGGCCTGGCTGGCCTGCTCCACGGTGGCCACGTGCTGCACCACCGGGTGGGTGGTGACATACGCATCGCGACGCATGGCCGCGCGACTTTTTTGCGCCGGGCCGGTCTTGTCGATATCCCATTCCGGATGCAATTTTGCCGTGGTGCGTGCTTCCATCCAGTTGGCAAAGCCTTCGTTGAGCCACAGGTCGTCCCACCACGCCATGGTCACCAGATTACCGAACCACTGGTGCGCGATCTCATGTGCTGCAACAGTGAACACGCCTTGTTTGGTACTGACGTTGGCCACCGCAGGATCGAGCAACAGCGTGTACTCGAAGGTAAAGATCGCGCCCCAGTTTTCCATGGCACTGAAGAACTGGCTGCGCCCTGGTGCGGCGATATTGTCCAGCTTGGGCAGCGGGTATTGGATGCCGAAGTAGTCGTTGTATTCGTGCAGCACATCACGGCCGGATTCCAGCGCAAACTGCGCCTGGCCTACCTTGCCCTTCTGCGCAATGACGCCGATCTCGGTACCGTTATCGGCCTTGACGGTGGCGCGCTCAAAGTCGCCCACGCTCACGAAGAGCAGGTAGGTCGACATCTTGGGCGAGGTCTGGAACGCCACGCGGGTGCGCCCGTTTGTACCCGGCTTGGACGAGGCGACCGGCATGTTGCTCACTGCCATCTGCCCGGCGGGCGCATTGATGACCAAATCGAAGGTGGCCTTGAAGTTGGGCTCGTCCCACGAGGGTACGAAGCGGCGCGCATCCGAGTTTTCAAACTGCGTGAACAGTGCGCGGCGCGCGCCTTGCGCAGTGGTGTAATCGAGTGCGAACAAGCCATTGGCCTGCGTGTTGATGGTGCCGCTGTAGGCCAGCGTCAGCACATATTTACCCGGCGCCAGTGGCTTGCCGGTGGCAATGCTGGCAGTCTGCGCATCCGCGTCGGTGGTGACAGTGGCCGTCACCGGCTTACGACCGGCTGCGGCCAGCGTGGCCTTGCCGAAGGTCAGCTGCGCGGCCTGCAGCACGATCGCATCGGTGGGCCCCAGCACCTCGACATCGATGCTGACCTTACCGTCGAAGGTCATCGTCTCGGCATGTGGGGTGATCTCGATCGCGTAGTGGCTGGGCCTGGCGGTACGCGGCAGCTGGGTGGTGATGGCCGATGCGGCGGATGTGGCCGCAGTGGGTACTGCAAATTCGGCAGCGTACACGCCGCTGGTCAGGGCGGTACCGGTCAGGACCAGGGCGATGGCGGTCACCAGGGGAAGACGCATGGCAGTTCTCGTAGGCGGAGGGAGGCGCATGTTGCGCGGTGCTAGCGATGATCCTCCGCTCACGCTCGCTCGCGCACCGCCAAAGGTCATGCCAATGCTCAGCAATCCTCAAATGAAAACGGCCCGGACAAGCCGGGCCGCTTTGGCAGTGCGATGGCGTCAGCCGATCAGGCGAACGGGTCCTGCAGCACCATGGTGTGGTCGCGATCCGGGCCGGTGGAGACGATCGAGATCGGGCAGCCGGCCAGTTCTTCCAGCGCGCGCAGGTAGGCGCGTGCGGCGACGGGCAACTTGTCCCACTCGGTGATGCCGTGGGTGTTTTCGGTCCAGCCCGGGAATTCCAGGTACACCGGCGTGCACTCTTCCCAGCCCTGCGCATCCAGCGGGGCGTATTCGGTGCGCTTGCCGCGGTATTCGTACGCGATGCAGACCTTGAGCTTTTCCATGCCGTCGAGCACGTCGAGCTTGGTGATGCACAGGCCGGAGATGCCGTTGATGGCCACCGCACGCTTGAGCGCGACGATATCCATCCAGCCGCAGCGACGCGGGCGGCCGGTGGAGGCGCCGTACTCGGCACCACGGTCGCGGATGCCCTGGCCCACTTCGTCATCCAGCTCGGTCGGGAACGGGCCGCCGCCAACGCGCGTTGCGTAGGCCTTGGCAATGCCCAGCACGTAGTCGATTGCATCCGCGCCCACGCCGGTGCCGGCCAGTGCGCCGCCCACAGTGGTGTTGGAGCTGGTCACGTACGGATAGGTGCCGTGGTCGATGTCCAGCAGTGCGCCCTGCGCGCCTTCGAACAGCACGCGCTTGCCCTGCTTGCGCAGGTCATGCAGGATGCCGGCCACATCCGACTTCATCGGCTGCACGTACTCGCCGAATGCCAGTGCTTCGTCGAAGGTCTTCTGGAAATCCACCGCTTCCACGCCCAGGTACTTGGTCAGCACGAAGTTGTGGTAATCCAGCGCGGTGCGCAGCAGTTCTTCCAGCTGCGCCGGGTAATGCAGGTCGGCAATGCGGATACCGCGGCGCGCCACCTTGTCTTCATATGCCGGGCCGATGCCGCGGCCGGTGGTGCCGATGGCCTTGCCGCCAGCAGCCTTCTCGCGGGCCTGATCCAGCGCGATGTGGTACGGCATGATCAGCGGCGCGGCCGGGCTGATCTTCAGGCGCGAACGCACTTCCACGCCGGCCGATTCCAGCTCGCCGATCTCCTTGATCAACGCGGCCGGGGAGATCACCACGCCATTGCCGATCAGGCACAGCGCGTCGTCGCGCAGGATGCCGGACGGGATCAGGTGCAGGACGGTCTTCTTCCCGTTGATGACCAAGGTGTGGCCGGCATTGTGGCCGCCCTGGAAACGCACAACGGCACCGATTTCCTCGGTAAGCAGATCGACGATCTTGCCTTTGCCTTCATCGCCCCACTGGGCACCGAGCACGACAACTGACTGACCCATGACGGGTGGACTCCTGAGTTTTGCTGCGGCCATCGGGGCCGCGGGATGGGACCGGCCAGGGCTGGCGGCGACACGTGCGCGCAGCTCCATCGGGGAGCGTTGCTGTGGCGCGGAGCCCTGACACGGAAAAAGCCGAACGGGGTGCTCTGATTGGAGCGTGCCCGGCCGGCTTTTGTGCATTATCCGGGTTTCGGGTGGCATGCACTACCCCTGGGGGGTGGCCGCTCCGCGATTGGTCAGATTGGGGCGCGCTGCGTGCCCGCCGGGTGCTTCAAACGCGCTGAGAGCCCCAGCGGACCAGCCCTGCTGGTGGGCCGCAATCGGCTGTTGCCGATCGCCGTCTCCCTGCCCGCTTCTGTCACAGCCGATGACGGGCTGCCCCCTCAGTGGCGCACGATCCACAGCGCGATCGCGCCCAGCACCAACGTGATGCCGCCAATGGCGCGCAGTTGAGGGGTAGGCAGGCTGAACAGTTGCTCGACCATGCGCTTCCAGGCGACGGGCACGGCAAACAGCAGCAGGCCTTCGATGACGGCGATCAGGCATAACGCGGACAGAAACTCTTGCATCACCAACACCATCGCAACCTGGGAGATGCAGTGTGCCCGACAAGTTCCGCGTCGTAGGAGCGCACCTGGGCGCGACGGGCATTCCCGGTAAGGTGATCGCGCCCGGGTGCGTTCCTCCGCTTGGCGCGCGCATGCCTGCTCGACAGTCAGAGGCATATACAACAACGCCCGCATGACGCGGGCGTTGTCGGTTCAAAGCAGATCGATCAACGATCGCTTCTGAGGTACTGCAGGAACGGGTCGTTCTTGTCGAGGACGATCACGCCGTTGCCGTCGGTCATGGAGCCGCGGTAAGCCTCCAGGCTGCGGTAGAACGCGTAGAACGACGGGTCCTTGGAGCCGGCCTGGCCGTAGATGCGGGCGGCTTCGGCATCACCTTCACCACGCAACTTCTGCGCATCGCGCTCGGCGTCGGCCACGATCACGGTGGATTCGCGGTCGGCCTGGGCGCGGATGGTCAGGGCCTGTTCTTCGCCTTCGGCGCGCAGCTTGCTGGCTTCCTGCTTGCGCTGGGCACGCATGCGCTCGTAGACGTCGGTGATCACCTGGCTGTCGGTGGGCAGGTCGATCTGCTTGATGCGCAGGTCGGTGATCTGCATCCCTAAGCCCTTGATCGCGGCGTTGATGCCCTTGAGCTGGTTGGCGATCAGTTCGCTGCGGTCGCCGGAGACCAGCTGCTGCAGCGTGCGCGAGTTGATCTGGTTGCGCAGCGAGTCGGTGATGATCGGGGCCAGGCGCGAGTTGGCCACCGATTCCTCACCACCGGTGGCGCGGTAGAACGCCCGCACATCGGAGATGTACCCGATGGCGAAGAAGTCCACGCTCACGTCTTTCTGCTCGGCGGTGAAATAACGCGCCGGGGCGGTGTCCAGCACCTGGAAGCGGCGATCGAACACGCGTACCGATTCCACCACCGGGATCTTGAAGTGCAGGCCGGGCTTGAGGTCGGCACGCACCACACGGCCCAGGTTGAGCACCATGGCGGTCTGGTCTTCGCGCACCACGAACACCGAGCCCATCAGGCCCAGCAACACGGCGACGATCAGGCCGATGACTAGCGAATTCTTCATTATTCGGTCCCCTCACGGCCGGTCGGACGCGGGCCGCGTTCCGGATTGCGAATGCCTTCGGCGCTGCCGCCATTGCCTTGCGGCGGATTCAACAGCACGTCCTGCGGCACCATCGACGGGATGCTGCCGTTACCCGTAGCCGTTCCGGCATTGCCGCTCTTGCCGGCATCGGCCGGCAACGGCACGTAGATGACCTGGCGGCCATCGCTGCCGATCACCTTGCGGTTTTCCGACAGCACCTTCTGCACGGTTTCCAGCCACAGCCGCTTGCGGGTGACGTCCGGCGCGCCGGCGTACTGCTCCTGCAGCAGGGTGAAACGGTCGGCGTCGCCCTCGGCCTTGGAAATCACGGCCTGCTTGTAGCCTTCGGCGCCGGTGCGGG
Source organism: Xanthomonas sp. NCPPB 2922 (assembly GCF_041520885.1). Lineage (NCBI taxonomy): Bacteria > Pseudomonadati > Pseudomonadota > Gammaproteobacteria > Lysobacterales > Lysobacteraceae > Xanthomonas > Xanthomonas sp. NCPPB 2922. Next base: position 28,225 of record NZ_JBGOFY010000033.1, read on the forward strand.
TGCGGGCACCCTGGCCGCGCGCTTCGGGCACCACCTTGGCGGCGTAGGCCTGGGCTTCGTTGATCAGGCGCTCGCGCACCTGCTGGGCACCGTTGACCTCGTCGAAGGCCGGCTTCACTTCTTCCGGCGGACGCGCGTCGGGCAGGGTCACGCCAGTCACCGACAAGCCGGTGTTGTAGGCATTGAGCGCCGCCTGCAGGCGGTCCTTGGACGCAATGGCCAGCGGGCCGCGATTGTTGAGCACGGTGTTGAGGTCGGAGCGACCGACCTGCTCACGCACCGCACTCTGCGCAGCCTGCTCCAGCACCAGGTCCGCATTGCGCGAGCCGAACAGGTACTTGCGCGGGTCGCTGATCTGGTACTGCACGTTGAGCGAGACGTTGACGATGTTCTCGTCGCGCGTCAGCACCGGTACCTGGTTGCTGAAGGTCTTGATCTCGGTGGCGTTGACCTTGCGCACCGATTCGATCGGCCAGGGCAGCTTGAAGCTGGGGCCGGGCTGCAGGATCCGAGAGAACTGGCCAAAGCGCAGCACCACGCCACGCTGCTGCTCGCCAATGAGCTGGAAGCTGGAAAACAGCACCATCAGCACCACGGCGATCAGCACCCAGCGCCAGACGCCGCCGTCGAACAGCTCTTTCAACGGGGCGGGCAGATTGCCCCAGCCACCACCGTTGCCGCCCCCGCGCGGCCCCCAGGACCTGCGACGGTTGGGATCCGGGCCGTCTCCGCCCTTGTTGCCGGGTGTGTTCCAGGCCATGCACGCTCCATGATCAGGGGGCTGTGCGGGCCAGTCCCGCAGTGCCGCCGTGTTGTGATTTCGATGATTCTACTAGATGGGGCAGACCGGCCGTTTTGAAAGGGCCAGATTGGTGCGGCGTGGTTTAGCCGGCGGCGGATTGGGGGTGGGTGGTTGCGGGGGCCGGGCCGAGGCTGAGAAGGCGGGAAGCGAAGGCCGGGCCTGGTCTGGAACGTGGATGAGGAAGGCCACAGGGCGCCAGGTGCACCCGATAGGCGGGTTGGCCTTGATGGGCGGCGAGCGTACGGGACAGACCTGGTGGCCCGGTCTTGGCAGGCGACCACCCACCATCGCGCCGTGCACCCACAGCGGGCAGGCAGGACGAGAGGCGTGCTGATGCTGATGCTGATGCTGGGTTGGCGGGATGACTCCCATGGTCAGAGGACTTGGACCTGCTGCCCGGCATCTGAGCTCTGCCAGCGCCACCCTGCCCGCCGGCCCTCGACCACTGACAGGCTCGCACCTTGCTAATGCATCACAACGTCGAACACTGGTCATTCTGGTTGGCTATCTATCCGTCACTTCCAGCCGCGCGCGCTAAGTCACGACTTGTAACGCGCGCGGATCCGCCGAGCAGACACCGCGCATGCGCTAATTCGAGGAAAGGCTGCAGCAGCGCCGGCGCGATCGCAGGCCAGCGGCTTGTCATTCTGATTGGACGATCTGTCCGGTCACTTCCAGTAGCTCCCCGGAGGACTGCTTATGACGTGCCCAGACGCACCGAACGGATATCGCGCGTGCGCCTGTTTAAGGAAGCGCTGGCGCACTGCCGGGTGCGGTCACGCAGCCCGCAGCTCGTCTTTACTAATCGACCATCTATCGGGTCACATCCAGCAACTCACTCCAGAAGGACGGCGCATCGCGTGCCTGGACCCTAAAAGCGCCTATCTCCCGTGCGCCAAGCAAGAAAGGCTGGCGCACTGCAGGCGCGATCACGCCGCCGGCGGCTCGTCTTTCTGATTGAACACCCGCTCCATCACTTCCAGCAGCTCGTCCTCGGAGAACGGCTTGGTGATGTAGGCGCGCGCGCCCTGGCGCATGCCCCACATGCGGTCGGTGTCCTGGTCCTTGGTGGTCACCAGGATCACCGGGATGTGCTGGGTGGTGGGCTCGCGCTTGAGCGTGCGGGTGGCCTGGAAGCCGTTGAGGTTGGGCATGACCACGTCCATCAGCACCAGGTCCGGCAGTGCCGACTTGGCCGCTTCCACGCCGGCGGCGCCGTCGGTGGCGGTGATGGTTTCGTGCCCCAACTTCTCGACGATGCGCTGAATCCCCAGCAGCTGCGACGGCGAGTCGTCGACAATCAGAATACGTGCCATGTGTTTCCCCTAGTGTGCGCGGCGAGTGTAGTGCGCCGGCCGCGCTTTCGGTAGCTGGCCGTGGCGTTTGCGGGACCCGGAGGGCGTGGGTGCGCTGGGCGTTGGCGGCCCGAAGCACATAGCCCTGTCGAGGCGATAGCGAAGAACGCAGCGCATCAGGCCATCGACCGGGCGAAGCCACGACCGCGACGCGATTCGCGGCCGCCCACAACACCACGCCGGCAACCCGCACCACCGGCCCTGCAGCCGGGCAATGCAGCGCGCGCTGACACATCAGCACGCGCTGCATCACAACACCCACTGCGTCAGATCGATTCGCCGAAGGCCTTGGCCAGCGTCCGATACGCCTTCTTCTGCGCCTCGTCGGTGGGCGCCGGGGCCAGGATTTCCAGCTCCACGATCTGGTCGCCAGGGGTGGTGCCCGGCAGGCCGCGGCCGCGCAGGCGCAACTTGCGCCCGGCCTCGGAATCGGCCGGCACCTTCAGTTCCACCGCACCGCCCAGCGTGGGCACGCTGATGGTGGTGCCCAGCGCGGCCTGCCACGGCATCACCTGCAGCGTGTACAGGATGTTGCGCCCGTCCACTTCGAACTGCGGGTGCGCAGCGTATTCGATCTCCAGCAGCAGGTTGCCGCCGCCGTTGCCCTGCCCGCTCAGGCGAATCACCTGGCCGGGCTGGATGCCCTTGGGCACGCGCACGTCCAGCTGCTTGCCGGTAATGGTGATGCGCACGCTATCGCCGGAATACACCGCTTCCAGCGGCACCGCCAACTTGGCGCGGGTGTCGCCGCGGGTCTGTGCGCCCGGGCCGGCACCGGCACCCGGGCCGCGTGGGCGGCCGCCGCGCTGGCCGGCAAACAGGCTTTCGAAGAAATCGCTGAAGCCGCCGCCGGCGCCGCCGTTGCCGAACACTTCCTCATAGTCGAAGCCCTGCCCGCCATTGAAGTTGGGCGGGGTCTGGAACTCGTCGCCCGGGCGGTAGCCCTGCGCCTTGAGCTGGTCGTAGGCGGCGCGTTTTTGCGGGTCGCGCAATGCCTCGTAGGCTTCGTTGATCGCCTTGAACTTGTCTTCCGCGCCAGCCTCCTTGCTGACATCGGGGTGATATTTGCGCGCAAGCCGGCGGTAGGCGGTCTTGATTTCCGCCTCGCCAGCGCTCGGTTCGACGCCCAGCGTCGCGTAGTAATCCTTGAATTCCATCCATCACCTCTGAAAAAAGAGCGGCCCGCAGCCGAGGCCACGAGCCAGTCATTCGCAGCCGGGCGGGCGACCGCGCCTATTCTACGGCGCGGCCGTCGCCGGGGAGCGAAGCCGCACGGGCTCCGCTCCAGGTCCGCAGCGCTTACTGCACCGTGGTACCACCGCCGTCCTGGCCGCCACCGACCTGGATGCGGCGCGGCGTGGCCGCCGGGCGCTTGGGAATGCGGATTTCCAGCACCCCGTTACGGCCATCGGCGGTGATGCCGTCGGCATCGGCACTGTCGGGCAATGCGAAGCGGCGGTGGAAGCTGCCGTAGCGGCGCTCGATGCGCGAGAAGCGCTCGGTCTCGCTGCTGGACTCGCTCTTGCGCTCGCCCTTGATCGACAGGATGCCCTTGTCCATCTGCACCTCGATCTGGCTGGGGTCGATGCCCGGCAGGTCGGCATACAGCACGAACTGGTTGGCTTCTTCCTTGATGTCCACGCGCGGGACCCACTGCGCGGTGACAACCGCCGACTCGTCGGTATCGCCGCTTTGCTCGAAGAAGCGGTCGAACACTTGCTTGATCTCGTTCTGCAGGGCGTGGGTGGGCCACTGTGGGTAACGGACGATGTTCATGAAAGCCTCCAATGGTTGAGTGACGGGCGGGCCGCGCCGGTGCTCACCGGTGCAACCGGCCATGCGCGTCAGATAGGCGTGCGCGTGCGGATTTCAAGCGCGTTGACGCGCTTTTCCCCTTCGCCTTTCTAGACTTTGTTCAGCCACAGGAGCCCCACCCATGACCATCCAAGTTGGTGACCGTATTCCCGAGGTGGTGCTCAAGCACCTGCGCGAGGGCATCGAAGCGGTCGACACCCATACGCTGTTTGCCGGGCGCAAGGTGGTGCTGTTCGCGGTACCGGGCGCCTTCACGCCGACCTGCTCGGCCAAGCACCTGCCCGGCTACGTGGAGCACTTTGAAGCGTTCCGCAAACGCGGCATTGAGGTGCTGTGCACCGCGGTGAACGACCCCTTCGTGATGCAGGCCTGGGGCCGCAGCCAGCTGGTGCCCGACGGCCTGCACCTGGTGCCGGATGGCAACGCCGAACTGGCCCGCGCGCTGGGGCTGGAGATCGACGCCAGCGGCTCGGGCATGGGCCTGCGCTCGCGCCGCTACGCGCTGTACGCCGACGACGGCGTGGTGAAGGCGTTGTTCGTCGAAGAGCCAGGCGAGTTCAAGGTGTCTGCCGCTGACTACGTGCTGCAGCATCTCCCCGATTGATGCATTGATTCCCCCGTCCACACAGAAGGAACCCGGCCAGCCATGTCTACACAGCCAGCCAACACCCCCGCCACCGGTCTTACCGATACCGCCACCCTGCGCGCCCGCGCACGCCAGAGCATCGAAGACGGTGCCATCACCGAGAGCTACCACGCCGATCGCGAGACGGTGATCGAACTGCTCAACACTGCGCTTGCCACCGAATACGTGTGCACGCTGCGCTACTACCGCCACTACTTCATGGCCAAGGGCATGCTTGCCGACGCGGTGAAGGGCGAGTTCCTGGAGCACGCGCAGCAGGAACAGGCACACGCGCACAGGCTTGCCGAACGCATCGTGCAGCTTGGCGGCGAACCGGACCTCAATCCGGACACCCTGACCAAGCGCTCGCACGCCGAATACAAGGAAGGCACTGACCTGCGCGATATGGTGCGCGAGAACCTGATTGCCGAGCGCATCGCCATCGACAGCTACCGCGAGATGATCGACTTCATCGGCGACAAGGACACCACCACCAAGCGCATCCTGGAAAGCATCCTGGCCCAGGAAGAAGAGCACGCCGACGAATTCGCCGACATGCTGGAAGGCTGGATTGGCGAGTGAGTTTTGCCGCATCGGGCTAATGCGCCGATAGCGCGCTTCACGTGATGCAGAGACAAACAGGGCGCCTATGGCGCCCTGTTTTTTGGTCACGCATCGATGAACTTGTGGCCGGGCGTGGCTAACACGATGGGCAGCGCTTCTTGCATCGACCACACAGGCGACCCT
>NZ_JBGOFY010000034.1:0-33409 GCF_041520885.1 Xanthomonas sp. NCPPB 2922
CCCCGCAAATGCAGCTTGATATGCAACGCCTGCGCTTCAAAGAAGAGCTTTTAGAACATAACGGAATTACGCTGCCCCCAGGCACCACCGCCACACCGCAGATCTATTGGGACACTGGCAGCAATCCGCCAACCCGCGGGCTGTTGCAACATACAAAAGGATCGCACCAGCACATCAGCCCGACTCCCGACATCGATCCTCAACAGCCAGCACTCAACGTACCCGGCAAGACAGGGCAACCAGACAGTGAGTTGCTGGAGAAGATCCGTAGTGGCGTTCGCAGCCTTGACCAACAAGCGGGGAAATCGTGGGATGAGAATAGCGACCGGCTGAGCGCAAGTTTGATGCTGATGGCTGCAGAAAAGGGCTTTACAGCAAAAGACGATCTGAAATTTGCGTTCAATTCACCAACGGAAAAGATGGCGGGCGGCGAAATCCTGCACATGTGGCGAGAGGGCCACCAGTCCCCCGATCCGGCTGCACATCGAGCGCATATGACTACACAGGAAGCGCTTTCTGTTCCTGCGGATCAGCGTATGGCACAGGTGGAAGTAATCCAGCAAACAAAGGCGCAGGAAGCCATACAGGCTCAACAACAAGAGAATGTGCAGACACAATCAACACAAGCTCGGTCGATGTGAAAAACCATCGGTAGCTAGATGCCACACTTTGAAATGGAATCTACCAAGTAAATAGCTGCCAAATTATTTCTGAATTCCTGCTTGCTCACACTCTTGAGCCTCAGTCCGCTTTGCAATTCGGTAGTTGGCCTCATCTTTGGCCTGAAGATAAGCCGCGCTCACAAGACCCGCCTGTACGCAGATTTGCGAAGCGTCCCCCTGACGCTTCGCAATGTTGTATTGCTTAACAGAATCCTTAGCCACATGATCTTCAATCTTTTCGATATCTGAGGTGACCTGACTACCAACGTGGTCACCCGCAAACCACCAGATGGCTACACCTGCGAATAGTAAGCCGCCGAAAACTTGCCCGCCGGATAGATAGTTAGCTTCCTTATTTGGATGACCGCATTTTTGGCACGATGCAGCCTTGCGTGAGATTTGCGAACCACATGCTTTACATTTAATAAGTTCCATATGCTCCTTCCATATTTTCTAATCTCTAGCCCAGCTCAAGGTTAGTTACTGTGCAAACATCGGAAGGTCACACTAAGAAATGTTTAGCTAGTACAAATAACCTTGCCATTGATCAATCGAAACCTGCAGCAGCTCAACCGAATACGCGACGGATGTCTTTCCGGGAAATGATGTGAGGATTGTCCGTGTAAACCGGGAAATTGCAAAGGACGAAATGCCTGATGCTACCGGTGCCAAACTTCGCTTTGAGCAGGTGCTCTCTCTCTGCTTCCTTTATTAGTGCTCGTTCAAAATAGCGAACAAGTCTTCGGTTGTTCTTGACGAAAGCGCCTCGATTGGTCTGGATCTGATGGTAGTCTAGATAAGCGTTCTTGCACTGGAAGTTGTAGATCGTTCCATCTTTACTCATGACAACATCGAACTCCCTGCGCTCAAGCCGTTTTACTGGCAACTTGACGAAACCCAGCTCTTCAAACTCTTGACTGATGACCTTCTCGAAAATGAACCCAGTCCTGATCTGGAAGCGCCGAATTTTATTTAGATTAACATTCTTGATCTGATAGCAAAACCGTAGGAGCATAAAAAGGTTCGCTACCATCACCGGTCCAGACGCTAAAAATGCGCTGAATGATCCTGCAAATGGCTGGCCCTGGACTTCTTTATAAACCAAGGCGCTATACCAGGACGCCTGTTTGAAGGGGTGCAACGAGATCTCGAAATTTCGGTATGGGCACGGTCACAAAGTACTGGTCTTTGAGGTATGGCTCTAGTGATTCAACGAAGGTGATCAGATCACTGAAGCCAATTCCGGCAAGGTTGAACTCTTTGTATGCACTCAGCACCTGATCCAGCATTGCTCGTAATTCGCCGAACGATATCGGAACCGATGGATCGACCACATGGGTGGGAGCGTAGTGCTCATGGATGTCAGTGATTGAGAGACGCTCTGCTTCGAGGAAGTTAACATCGAGGTATCCGGTCTGACTCTGGTCAAGTAGGCCGTTCTCAATAGCTAGGCATGCGAACTTCGGATCAAGGTCGAAGTTCGCACGCTTTTCGTAGATGCTGGTCAATGGTATGAGTGATTTCTCGACGGATATTAAAATGCTATTGACAGCATCATCAGTACCGAGCCGTTTCCGTCCTTTGCAATGCTTCGAGATTGCGTACAACATTGTCATGAAGTGATAGCGCCGCGCCTTATGATAACGCGCAAGGTCAGCGATAGATTTGATTCCATTGAATAGTCCTTCGCGATCACTTTTATTGACCAGAATCAGCCCTCTAAGCCAGGAGGCTCGCATCGTCATGGTCATAGCCCTCTGGCAAACTGCGGGACGGAAGCGTGCATTCAAGCACTGAAACCACCAAGTACTAGTTGGATTAGTACGCAATGCCGGAAAATCGAGCGGTGACACAAGCAGTTCGTCCCAAGCCCCCTCACTTGCTAGCGAGCTCTCAATATTGATGAGCTCATCAGACTCTCTAATAAAAGAATGCCACCTTTTAAGGCAGTCCGGCCCGTCAAGATCACCGAGCCAGCCCACGAGGTCTTCTGTGAAAAGTGAAATTTGATCATCAAGTACATTCCGCAGGACATCACCGCCTACACGCTCTCCGTTTTTAAATTTCGCGATCATTATTCAGCTCGCTAGTTGGCTCCCCATTCTATGGCAGCGCAATTGCAGGGGAAGTGCTGAAATTGGCATTAGATCTGCGTCATCGAGAGCACTCGCTCAATTCTTTGAATTAATTAGTGCTACTCGATGACATCTTGCCTTGTACGTCAAAGTGGCCGTACTGACCGAAGCTACTTCAAGGAACCTTAAGGCACCCAAATCAAATTCATCAACTGCGGGTCCGCGGTGACCTTGACCAGCTTGCCGCTAGGGCCGAACTGCACCTGATATTCGGAAAAACTGTCACGCCAGTAGCGCCACAGCGAGGCGTCCAGATTGGGGTTCTCGCTGCTGATCGGGTAGCCGACCGCCATCAGCACCTGTTCGCGGGTCATGCCGCCGGTGAGCTTGCCTTCGGTGATGGCCTGGCGAATCTTGGGCGGGAAGGTGGCCAGCTTGAGCTTGGGGTCGGCGGTGACCACGTAGCGTGCGGCGAAGGCGGTGTTGTCCAGGTCGCGGCTGTAGTCGTTACCGATGGACTGCTTCTCGCCGGCGACCTTGATGTTGACGCGGTTGCGGCCAAAGCCGGTGACGCTGACCGGGGTGCCCACGGCAAGCACGCGCTTGCCGTCTTCGGCGTAGTTGCTGTCGCTGATCCAGCTGCCGTCGGTGCGCAGGTTGCAGCACAGGAAGCCATCGTACTTGGTGACGTCGGCGGCCGTGGCCAGGCCGGAGGCGGTGAGCAGGCTCAGGGCCAGCAGGGAAGAACGCAAACGCATCGTACAGACTCCTTTCTCGACGGCCGTGGCCGCGCGGCAATGATGGGGTGAGGCGCGCCGCCGTTTCCCCAACGGCGCGCCCGCATTGTCGCAGCCTCCGCCGGGTTGGCAAGCCGGGTGACGCAGGTCGCCGGGGGTTGTGTATGCTCGGGGGGTGGAGACGCTCTCACCCGCCGAGATTGCCGAGCAGATCGCCGAGTTGCGACGCGCACACCGCGCGTTGGACGAGGAGATCCAGCGCGTGCCTGCCAATGTGGACGACGAGCTGCAGATGAAGCGCCTGAAAAAGCGCAAGTTGCACCTCAAGGACTGCATCACCCGGCTGGAAATGGAGCTGGTGCCTGACGAGCCGGCGTGAGGTTGGTGCGTGCGGCCGCTTGGGTTTGCTTTGTGGTTGTTGGTATCGGCAGCGCGGGGATAGGCAGTTGGGTCACTAAGAGCGGCTAACAAAACGTAGCGAGCAGTCGTCAGGTGGGTGCGGACGGCGCGGAGGAACCGGAATGTACGTGGGTACATGAGGATTCCGAGCAACGGCCGCGCCCGCCTGACGGCTGCGCAGTCGTTTTGATAGCTGCTCTAAGTGATGCAGGCAGCGTTTGTCTGATGGCCACCGCGGGCTCTAGCTGAGGCTCGTCGCGTTGGTCGCTTGGGCCGTACCCTCACCCCAACCCCTCTCCCGGGGGAGAGGGGCTTTGTGTCCTTGTTTTTGGGGCTAAATGCGGCCTGCTGGCGAGTCGCGCCCTTGTCCTAGCCGGCGCGCAGCAGGATCTTGCCGCTGCGTCCGGGCTCGTCGCTGGCCGCGGCGGCCTTGGCAGCATCCTTTAAGTCGAACACCGCTTCCACCGGCAGCGCCAGGCTGCCATCGAGCGCGGCGGTGAGCAGTTCGCCGATCATGCGGCGCTTGTCCTCGGCCGTGGTGGCCTGCATCACCTTGCTGCCCCAGAAGCCGCGCACGGTGGCCTGCTTGAAGATCACATCGCCGCTGGAGATCTGCAGCGGCTCGCCGGTCATCGCGCCGAAGGAAATCAGTTCGCCGCCTTCGGCCAGCAAGGCCATCAGCTCACCTGCTGCAGTGCCGGCCACCGAATCGATGGCGCGCACGATGGGCGCACCGCCGGCCAGCGCGCGCACCTTGTCCTGCCAGCCTGCTTGCGCAGTGGAGATTGCGTTGCCGATGCCCAGCGCTTTCAGCTCGTCCACGCCGGCGTCGCGGCGCACCAGGTTGATCACGTTGATGCCGCGTGCGGCGGCGAGCATCGCCACCGTCTTGCCGACCGCACCGTTGGCGGTGTTCTGCACGATCCAGTCGCCTTTTTTCACCTGCAGGAATTCGATCAGCATCAGCGCGCTCAGCGGCATGGCGATCAACTGGCAACCGCGCTCGTCGTCCAGACCATCCGGCAACGGCACCACGCCGGAGGCGTCGGCAAGGAAGTACTCGGCCCAGGCCGCATGCACACCGGCGGCGACCACGCGCTGGCCAACCTGCAAGCCCTCGACGCCCTCACCCAGCGCATCGATCACACCCGCCGCTTCGCTGCCGCCGATGGCTGGCAGTTCCGGCTTGTAGCCGTAATTGCCGCGCACGGTCCACAGGTCATGGTTATGGATCGGCGCGCGCCGCATCGCAACGCGCACCTGCCCCTTGTCTGGCTGCGGCGTGGGGCGCTTGCCCAGTTCAAGCACCTTGGCCGGATCGCCGAATTGGGTATGGATGGCTGCGCGCATGGAGGTCTCCTGCCGGGCACGCTCTTGCTGCGACGCGCCCGATCGTTGTGAAAGGTGGCGCGATGCTATCGGCAGGGCTGCAAGGAAGGGATGAAGCGAACGGAACTGCTGCGTGAAATTGTTGGCATGCGCGCGTAGTGACGATGCTCTGCTGCAGCGCTGGAGGACTGCGCGCTGGCCGACCCTCATCCGCCCTTCGGGCACCTTCTCCCGGGGGAGAAGGGAAGCGCCTTGCGCGTCTGCGCCTACCTACACGTCCCTGCCATTGGCCCACCCTCACGTACTGCAGGAGACGATGGCGTTTGTACCGCTGTCTTACTCCGCCGGCGGCGACACCACATCCGGCTTTGCCGCTTCCGGGCTGACGCGCTCGATGGTGTGGCGCAACTCGCGGCCGAGGATGAACTTGGCGTCCTTGGCCCACGCGTCCAGGCGCTCGTCGAACATCAGCTTGCTGTTCTCGTCCGGCCACACCAGGCGCAGTTCGCGCAGTTTCTGGATGAAGCTGCGGAACAGGGTCTTGTCGAAGAACTCCGGCGCGGCCGGTGCGTACAGCAGGCTCAGACGTTGCGCGGCCTGCTGGCACAGGCTTTCCAGCTCGCCGGCACCGAGCACGCCGGGGCCGTTCTTCACCAGCACCGAAATGGCGATGTAATAGCGCTCAAACGCCTGCTGCAGCGAATGGCCGATCGCACGCAGGCGGAACACTTCGTCGGTCTGCCCGGTGTTGCGCGCCAGGATGCCGCCATCGTCATCGGTGACATTGAGCAGCAAGCCCTCGCGCACGAACATGTCGATGGTCTGCTCGATGCGTTCGGCGAAGCGGTCCTCGCTCCACGGCAGGAACAACTCGGCCTGCAGGAACGGGTACACCGTGCGGCCCAGCCGCAACAATCCGGCGCGGCTCATGCGGCGGTTGTTCTGGAAGCAGCACGCCACCCACGAGGAGGCGGTGAACAGGTGCAGCACGTTGTTGCGGAAGTAGCTCAGCAACACCGCGGTATCGCCACTGACGCTCAGCACATCGCCCAGCGGGTGCGAGACGCGGGTGAGCACGTTGATCTCTTCGGCGTGGGTGATGATGCGCGCCGGCGTGTGCGGAGTGACCGTGACACGGTCCGAATACGGCATTTCGGCCAGCAGCTTCTTGCACAGTTCGATCTGCGCGATCAAATCGGCTTCGCCCATCGCATGCTTGGGCGTGGACAGCAGCGCCAGCGCGAGCAGGTTGATTGGATTGACGTCGGCGGCGCAGTTGATGCGGGTCTGGATCTGCGTGGCCAACGTGTCCACCGCCGGTGCAAGCCAGGTCGGCTTTTCATCGTCGGGCAGTGGTTCGCCATTCCATTCCGGCGCGTGCTTGGCCAGCACGTCGTTGAGCGCGATCGGCTCGCCGAAGTTCACCACCACCTGGCCGTAGTTCTGCTTGAGCACCTTGGGGATGGACCAGAGCAGGCCCCAGATCGATTCCTTTTCCTTCGGGCGGCCGGTGAGTTCGTCGAGATAGCTGTTGCCTTCCATCAGCTTCTCGTAACCGATGTACACCGGCTGGAACAGCACTGGCTTGCGCGGCTGGCGCAGATACGCGCGCAACGTCATTGCGATCATGCCGCCCTTGGGCTGCAACAAGCGGCCGGTGCGCGAGCGCCCGCCTTCGACGAAGTATTCGATCGAATAACCGCCGGCCACCAGCTGTGCCACGTATTCGCTGAGCACCGCCGAATACAGCGCATTGCCACGGATGCTGCGGCGGATGAAGAACGCACCGCCCTTGCGCAGCAGCGTGCCCACCACCGGCAGATTGAGATTGATGCCCGCCACGATGTGCGGCGGCACGATGCCGCGCTCATACAACAGGTAGCTCAGCAGCAGGTAATCCATGTGGCTGCGGTGGCTGGGCACGTACACCACTTCATGCCCGGGCGCGGCCTGCTTGAGCTTGTCCAGGTGATGCACCAGCACGCCGGCATAGATGCGGTTCCACACGTGGGTGAGCAGGAAGCTGGCCGAGCGCACCACCGGGCTGGAATAGTCCGCAGCGATTTCCCAGGCATAGGCGTGCGCCTTGCGCCAGGCATCGACCGGCTTGGAGTTGTCGCGCTTGGCTTGGGTGGCGATGGCTTCGCGCACCGAATCGGCGGCCAGCACCTGGTCCACCAGCAGACGGCGGGTGGACAGATCCGGGCCGATCACCGCCTCGCGGATGCGCCGGAAATGCGTGCGCAACACGCGCTGCAACTTGCGCAGCGTGCGCTCGGGCGGCAGCCCTTCGGCCATGGTCTGGCGCAGCGAGATGGGCGGCGCGAAACGCACGATGGTGGTGCGGCCATTGAGCAGTACCGAGAGCAGGCGGCGGAAGCGGCCGACCAGCGCCCAGTTTTCCGAGAACAGCACCGCAAACCAGCCGCTCTGCTTGTCCGGCGCACGGCCGACGAAGATCGACACCGGCACCAGATGCACGTCCAGGTCGGCGCGCACGCGGTGCGCCTGCAGCAACTTGGCCAGCGAATCGGAATGCGTCTTGCCGCCGCGTTGTTCGGGAATCAGCGAATTGCTGCTGCTGCGCCGCGACAACGCCAGATAGGCGCGCTTGCGCTCCAGCGGGTCGCCCGGCAGCGGCACCAGCGGCGACGGCAGGCCGGCCTCGCGGCAGGCCTTGTCCAGGATCAGGGCATTAGAGAGGCCGTAATCCTCGAGCACATACACCACCGGCTTGCCGTCGTCGTAGCGCCCGGGTTGTTCGGGTTCGATGGTCAGGCTCAGCCACGGGTCGGCCAGCCGGCCGAGCAGGCGCGCCCACCACGGGCGTTTGGCCACGCGTGCCGGGGCGAGCACTGGCGCGGCGGGCGCCGGTGCGTCCAGCGCCACGGGCGCGGCAGGTGGCAGCGCAGCGGTCGTCGCGCCGGTCTCGGCGCCGGCAGGGCTGGGCGGGGCGGATTGGCCGTCCGGGAACGGCAGGGGATTCTGTTCTGGCATCGCCGTCATTATCGCCCACCCGGGCCTTTGCCGGTGCTGGCAGGCGGGGCGGGCGTGGCCGCCGGCGTGTCGGGCGCCGCCGCAGCAGCGGGTGGGGACGCCGCCGGCACTGCGCGCAACACGGCCTGCACCTCGTCCTGGGTCTGCTGCTGATACCAATGGCCCTCGCGCTTGATCAGGCTGACGCTGAGATCGATGTCGCGCGCGGCCAGCGGGTAGCGCAGGCGCACCTGGGCGCTGTCGCCCTGCTGCTTGACCAGGCCGGTGCGCAGCGCATCCAGGCTGCTGTCCAGCGACAGGTCGTAACGCTCCAACACCTTCTTGCAGGCCGCCCAGAACGGCCCGAGCCGGCGCAGGCTCTCTTCCATGCCCAGTTGCTGCAGGTCGGCATCGGACTGGATCCCGGTGGCACGCGCAGCGGCCACCAGCTCGGCGATGCTGGCCTTGGCGCGGGGGCGGTCGGCCAGCGGCGCAGTGGCGGCCCAGGCGCTCAGCGCATCGACCAGTTGCACGTAGTGGGCGCGCTGCTCGGGCTGGTAGTCGGTGCGGCTGCGCAGGTACTGCACGCCGAACTGGCCCAGCGACTGCGCGGCCTGGCGGATGCCCTGCGCCTGCCCGGCCAGTTGCTGGTCGAAGGCCTGCTGCAGGCGGCGTTCGGCATCCGGGGCCGACAGGTTGCCCAGCAAGCTGCCTACCTCGTTGGGCAGCGGCAGCTCGGTCAACGGCCAGCGGCTGGCACCACTGCGCCAGGCCGCTTCCAGTGCGGTGTATTGCGTGGGCGTTACCCGGATGCGCGCATAGGCGACCAGGTCGTTGCGGCGCAACGGCGTGGTCATGGCCTGCATCGCCGCCGCCGGTTCAGCATTGGCGCCTGGCAGCGCGGTGGCGTGGTCGCTGCGCTTGCAGCCGCCCATGCACAACAGCGCAAGCAGCAACCACCCGGCGGACTGGAACCGACCTGGGCGGACGGTGGATAGCGACATGCGCACGATGTTCCCCTGATCGATCGGCGCATCTTGCTGTCTGAATGCAGCCGCGGCAAGGCACCGGCCTTCCGTGCGGGCGCGTACGGTGCGCGGCGTGGTGACGCGCGGCGCGCTGCACGATGGCGCCGGATGTCAGGCGCTGACCGGTATTGTCTTCTCGGACAAAGTTGTCCATGCCCGCGCCCGGAGTCCTTGCCGGAGTAAGGATTCGCCCGATGCTGCAATGCATCATGTAAGCGCTTGCAGTTCCTGCTAGCGTGCGCGCCATCTCGCTCTGAGGTCGCCATCGGATGGGGCCGATGTCATTCATGCGCAAGTTCGCCACGAACGCTCTGCCCGTATGGACCGTCCGCCAGCCCCTGGCGCGCGTCGCCTGGCGCATGCTTTGGGGAAACACGCCATGAGCCGGCCACGTTCGGACAGCGGCAGCGTCACCATCAAGGATGTCGCGCGCGAGGCACAGGTGTCGGTGGCCACGGTGTCGCGCACCATGAACGGGCATCAGCATGTGGCCGAGTCGGTGCGCGAGCGCGTGCTGCAGGTGGCGCGCGCGCTGCACTACATCCCGCATCACGCCGCGCGCAGCCTGAGCAGCCGCCGCACCCACACCATCGGTGTGGTGTTGCCGGACCTGCACGGCGAATTCTTTTCCGAATTGATCCGCGGCATCGACCAGGTGGCGCGCGAGCAGGGCTATCACCTGCTGGTCTCCAGCTCGCACGGCGACCCGCAGGCGCAGCGCAAGGCGCTGGAACGCCTGCCCGGCCGCGTCGACGGCGTGGTGGTGATGTCGCCGTCGCTGGGCGATTCGGGCGTGCACGAGGACGCGCTACCCGGCGGGCTGCCGGCGGTGCTGCTCAATTGCGCCGGCACTGCCAGCCAGCGCCCGGTGCTCAACGTGGACAACTACGGCGGTGCGCGGGTGATGACCCGCCACCTGCGCGACAGCGGCCACCGCCGCATCGCCTTCATCGCCGGGCCGGACGACAACTTCGACGCGCACGAACGCCTGCGCGGCTACCGCGACGAACTGGCGCTGGATGCGCAGGCGCAGCCGTGGGTGCTGCCAGGCAACTTCGACGAAGAATCCGGCTACCGCGCCGGGCAGACGCTGGCGCAGCACGATCGCCCGGACGCAGTCTTCGCCGCCAACGACATGATGGCGCTGGGCTGCCTGTTCGCGCTGGGCCATGCCGGGTTGAAGGTGCCGCACGACATCGCACTGGCCGGTTTCGACGACGTGCCAATGGCCCGCTACGTGCTGCCGGCGCTGACCACCATGCGCGTGGACATCGCCGGCCTGGGCGCACGCGCGCTGCGGCTGTTGCTCGGCCAGCAGCTGGTGGACGCCCCGGCACCACCGGCCGATGCCGCACCGCCGGCGCTGTCGGAGATGGTCCCGGAGCTGATCGTGCGCGCATCCAGCGCGCCGCGGAGCGCATCCGGTGGCTGAGGTGCGTGCGCCGCGTCGCATCTTCACGCGATCTTTGCAGTTTCTTATGGTTTTTTAACTTACGCCGTTTGCTTGATTTGGTTGCCGCTGTTCTTGAAACAACGCATTACACGCGCCACGCCAGCGACTGCCGGTAGGCGCCTGACCCCTGGGAGGGGGACGCCATGAAGACCTACCGTACTGTCTCGACCTTGCCGGCGCGCAGCCTGCTGGGCTGCGCGCTCGCCGTATCGCTGCTGGCCACCACCCCGGCCATGGCGCAGTCCAGCAATGCCACGTTGCGTGGGCAGGTGTCGGCAGGCCAGGCCGGAACCACGGTCACCGCCACCAACGTCGCCAGCGGCGCAGTGCGGCGCGCGACCACCGGTGCCGATGGCAGCTACGCGCTGGTGGGTCTGCCGCCGGGCACCTACAAGGTCGACGCCGGCCCCGGCACCGAACAGACCGTCACATTGTCGGTGGCCTCATCGGTGAGCCTGGATCTAGGCGGCAGTGGCGGCAGCGCCGCGGCGCCCGCCGGCGATGCCACCACGCTGGATGCGGTGCAGGTCACCGCCACCACGCTGCAGGAGGTCAAGACCTCCGAGGTGGGCACCAACATCTCGTTGAAGCAGATCAACACCGTGCCGCAGCTGACGCGCAACTTCCTGGAATTTGCCGACACCGTGCCGGGCATGCAGTTCGAGACCGATGCCAACGGCAACAGCCGTATCCGCGGCGGCGCGCAGGCCAGCTCGGCGGTCAACGTCTATATCGACGGCGTGGGCCAGAAGAGCTATCTGTTTGGCGGTGTGTCCGGTCAGCAGCAGAGCGCCGGCAACCCGTTCCCGCAGCTGGCCATCGGCGAATACAAGGTCATTACCTCCAACTACAAGGCCGAGTTCGACCAGGTGGGGTCGGCGGCGATCGTGGCGTCCACCAAGTCCGGTGGCAACGAATTCCACGGCGAGATCTTCGGGCGCACCACCAACACCGATTTCCGCGCGCGCCAGGCCGACGAACGTGCCGGTGCGCCCAATGCCGATGGCAACAAGCGCCAGACCCACCAGGACGAGTACGGCATGGCCTTCAGCGGGCCGATCGTCAAGGACAAGGCGCACTTCTTCCTCAGCTACGAGGGCAAGGGCTTCGAGGTCTCGGCCAATCCGGTGTCGGTGCCGGACAACTTCAGCAGCCTGCGCGATGACTTGCCGGCCGGCGTGCAGAGCCGTTTGGGTTCGGTCACCCGTCCGTTCAACGAAGACCTGTACTTCGGCAAGATCGACTGGGACATCGGCGCCAACGATCGCCTGGAGCTCACCGCCAAGTACCGCGACGAAGAAAGCCGCGACAGCGTGGGCGATCGCAACACCGCCATCGCCGCCAAGATCAACCTCAACACCGAAGAACGCTACGACCTGCGCTGGCAGCATTTCGGCGAGAACTACGTCAACGAAGCACGCGTGTCGTACGAAGACGTGCTGTTCAACCCGACGGCCTACACCATCGGCAGCCAGAGCGTGTATACCCGCGCCATTGCCGAAGACGACGTGCTGATCAACGACGACGCCACCAGCGGCCTGGCGATCCAGCGCAAGGGACAAAAAGGCCCGAGCTTCCAGAACGACCTCACCCTCAACAACATCGAGTGGCACGGCAACCACGTGATCAAGATGGGTGTGAAGTACAAGGAAGTGGAGCTGACCCAGAGCGAAAACTCCGCGGCCAACCCGTCGTTCTACTACGCCGTCAACGATGGCCAGGGCACGCAGCCGATCCCGTACCAGGTGCGCTTCAATCTGCCGTTTGCCGGCGCCACGCCGTCGGTGACCACCACCAGCAAGCAGCTGGGCCTGTACCTGCAGGACGATTGGGACGTCAACGACAAGTTGCAGTTGAACATCGGCGTGCGCTGGGACGGCGAAAAGATTCCGTCCTACCTGGACAACGTGACCCCGCCGGAAGTGATCGCCGCATTGAACGGCCCAGGCACCGACCCTGCCGTCAGCGCCACCTATGCCGAACAACTGGCCAAGGGTGGAGTGAACATCAACGACTACATCAGCAACGGCCGTAACCGCAAACAGGACAACAACAACTTCGCGCCGCGCCTGGGCTTTTCCTACGACTTCCGTGGTGACGAATCGCTGGTGCTGTTCGGTGGTGCCGGGCGCAGCTACGACCGCAACCTGTTCGACATCATGGGCCTGGAACAGGTCAAGTCGGCGCTGTCGCAATACACCATCCGCTTTGTCGAATCCTCCGGCTGCACACCGGCGGCCGGCACCTGCACCAACTTCAATCCGGCCTTTCTCAGCAACCCGGACAGCCTGGGCGGGCTGGTCGATGCGCGCGTGCGCAACGGCGAGATCGACCTGCTCAACAACGATCTGAAGACGCCGTATTCGGACCAGTATTCGATCGGCCTGCGCACCCGCGTGGGCGACTGGAGCAACTCGGCCACCGTGTCCTACATCCACAGCAAGGACGGTTTGATCCTCACGTTGGGTAATCGCTATCCCAATGGCGATTTCTTCCAGGCCGGTGCACAGCCGTGGACCCAGCCGCCGCCGGGATTCGGCAACCTGATCATCGGCAACAACGGTGTGGAGACCAAGACCGCGCAGTTGCTGCTGTCCACTGACAAGGCCTACACCAAGGAAAGCGGCTGGGGCCTGACAGCGGCCTATACGTTCTCGCGCGCACGCGGCAACCGCGGCAATGACGATCAATACGGCTTCGATGCCGCCACGATCGCCAACTACCCGTTCCTGGATCTGAATTCGGTGCCGCGCCACCGCCTGGTGGTCACCGGCATCTACGACTTGTTCTGGGGCATCAGTGCCTCGGCCAAGTTGACGCTGGCCACGGTGCCGCCGCGCAACGAGGCGGTGTCGTACGACCTCTACGGCGGCCCGCCATCGGACAACATCCGCATCGTGTCGGTGGACGCACCCGGCGGCAAGTTCCTGGCCGGCGGCGACATCTTCGGCACCCGCCAGCTGGACCTGTCGTTGTCCAAGGACATGCACATCACCGATACGGTGACGGTGCAGGTGCGCGGCGATCTGATCAATGCGCTGAACTTCCGCAACTACGATCAGTACAGCATCGATTGGGGAAACAACGGTGTGTACAACCCACGCGCGAGCATCAACCAGTACGGCGCGATGACCACCCCGCCCCGCACCTTGTTCATGAGCGCCCGCATCATCTGGTAACTGTTTGAGCAGCCGTTCGACCACGCTGTCGAACGGCTGCTGCTATCGCTACCGGAGTTCCGCTTTTTATTCCCGTGCATGGTCACCGCTTCGTTCCGGACTGGTAACGGTTACTGGTCCATCGCTGTCGGTGCACCGACGCGCTCGCTGTGCAGCACGCCTCGATTCCGGCGCTGCGTGCGCAGCCCGTTTTGAAGTGTTTTTGCCGTCTTTTGTTTGCAATGCCTGTTGTTTGTTGCTGTTGCCGCTGTTCCCGTGTCACTCACATCAAAGTACCAACCTCGACGCGCCAGTCACTCCACTGGTTCGCGCTTTACCCCTGGGAGGGGGAAAGTCATGAAGACTCACCGCACCGTCTCCACCGTGCCGGCGCGCAGCCTGTTGTGCTGCGCCCTGGCCGCCTCGTTGTTTGCCACCACCCCGGCCATGGCCCAGTCCAGCAACGCCACGTTGCGCGGCCAGGTCGCCTCCGCGCAGAGCGGCAGCGAAGTCGTCGTCACCAATGTCGCCACCGGCTCGGTGCGACGCGCGCCGGTCAATGCGAACGGCAACTACACCATCGTCGGTTTGCAGCCGGGCACCTACAAGGTGGAATCCAACGGCATCAGCCGCACGGTGACCTTGTCGGTGGCCTCCAGTGCCACCGTCGATCTGGGTAACGAGACGGCGGCCGCGCCGGCCGGCGATGCGACCACACTGGACACGGTGACGGTCAGCGCGCCGATGATTCGTGACGTCAAGACCTCGGAAGTGGGTAATACGGTTTCGCTGCGGCAGATTCAGCAGTTGCCGCAGGCCACGCGCAACTTCCTGGAGTTCGCCGACACTGTGCCGGGCATGGTGTTCACCATCGACCAGGACGGCAACACCAAGTTGCGCGGCGGTGCTTCCAACGCCAGTTCCAGCAATTTGTATATCGACGGTGTGAGCCAGAAAAGCTACGTCTCCGGTGGCGGTATTGCCGGCCAGGACGAGACCCAGGGCAATCCGTTCCCGCAGCTCGCCATCGGCGAGTACAAGGTGATCACGTCGAACTACAAGGCCGAGTACGGCCAGATCAGTGGTGCGGCGATCACCGCAGCCACCAAGTCCGGCACCAATGAGTTCCATGGCGAGGCGTTCTATCGCTTTACCAATCAGGATCTACGTGAGAGGCGCCCGGACGAAGAAGACGCCAAGGTCGATTCACAGACCAAGGAATACGGCTTTGCCATCGGCGGCCCGTTGATCCAGGACCGGATGCATTTCTTCTTTGCCTACGAAGGCAAGGACAACGTGGCGCCCAAGAGCGTGCAGCCGAGTGCCGAGGCCTCGCCGTTCATTGGCCTGCTGCCGTCCAATCTTCGCGATCAGTACGGCGCGTCCAACATGCCGTTCACCGAAGACCTGTACTTCGGCAAGATCGACTTCGAGCCGACCGATAACGATCGCATCGAACTGGCAACGCAGTACCGTGACGAAACCCAGGTCAGTAATGTCGGCGGCCAGAACGCGCCGGACCGCGCGGTGGACAAGATCAACAAGGACAAGCGCACCAGCCTGCGCTGGCAGCACAGTGCCGACAGCTGGTTCAACGAAGCCATCCTCACCACCGAGGATTCGCGCAATGTGCCGACGCCGCGCGGTGTCGGCAACGGCTCGATCTACACCTACATTGATCGCACGCAGGCCGATCCGCGTCAGTGGGTATTCCTCAATACCGGTGCTGCCAGTGGCGAAGACTTCAAGCTGCGTAGCCAGAAGGGCTGGTCGTTCCAGAACGACCTGACCTTCAATGCGCTGGAGTGGCATGGCGAGCACACCATCAAGACCGGCGTGACCTATCGCGACATCAAGCTGACCTCGCGCGAGTCCAGTTCGCTCAACCCGCAGTTCAGCTATGAAGTCGGCCAGAACGGTGTTGCGCCGGTTCCCTTCCAGGTGCGCTATATCCGTGCATTCGACAATCTCGGTCAGGTGCCGGTGGTCGAGTCGCCGTCCAAGCAGTACGGCATCTACCTGCAGGACGACTGGGCGGTGAACGACAAGCTGATGCTCAACATCGGCGTGCGTTACGACTATGAAGACACCCCGGCTTACACCGACTTCGTGACCTCGCAGCCGTTCATCAACGCGCTGTATTCGGACGACCCCGACAACCCGGGTCAGCCGTGGGCCAACCGCCTGCTGCCCAGCGGCATCAACGTGGCCGATTACATCAGCACCGGCAACAACCGCAAGAACTTCAAGGACGCCTGGGCACCACGCTTCGGCTTCTCCTATGACTTCTTCGGCGATGAGAGCGCGGTGCTGCATGGCGGCGCCGGTCGCTCTTACGATCGCAACCTGTTCGAGCAGCTCGCACTGGAATCGGTCAAGGCTGCGCTGTCGCCGGTGGTGGTGTACTTCAGCGATGCTGCCAGCGGACAGGGCTGCTTCCGCGACGACCGTGCGTGCACGGCATGGAATCCGGCGTATTTCACCGGTATTGATCAGCTCAATACGATCGATGGCACCAGTGACAGCTCCGAGCTTTTCATGTTCAAGAACAAGCTCAAGACTCCGTACAGCGATCAGTACAGCATCGGTATCAGCAACCAGGTCGGCGACTGGTTGACCGACGTAACCTTCCAGCGCGTGCTGGCCTATGACGGTCTGGTGATGAGCCTGGTCAACCGCTACCCGAATGGTGCGTACTTCGACGCCACCGGCAGCGTGCCCTGGGGCGAGCCGGTGCCGGGCTACCGCAATACGATCCTGGGCTACAACGGCCTGGAGCAGCGCAGCAGCCAGGTGTTGCTGTCGGCCGAAAAGCCCTACACCAAGGAATCGGGTTGGGGCTTGAACCTGTCCTACACCCATACCAGCGCGCGCCAGAACCGCACGATCGACGAGCCATTTGCTTTCGACAAGGCGACCATTCGCGACTACCCGTTCGTGAAGTCGGATGCCGTGTCGGCGCATCGTTTCGTTGCGTCCGGCTCGATCGATGGCCCGTGGGGCGTCACCTTCGGTGCCAAGCTGGTGCTGGCCACGCCAGAACCGATCAACACGATCGCCTGCTATGGCTTTACCGATCCGGATGGCGGCACCTGCCAGGCCGTGGGCGTGACCCCGCCGGGCAATGGCAAGTTCCTGCTGGGTGGCAAGATCTGGGGATATCGCACCGTCGATCTGCAGGCGAACAAGGAGTTCACCGTCGTGGGCGACTTCAAGCTCAACGCACGTATCAACGTGCTGAATGCCTTCAACTTCAAAAACTTCACCCAATACCAGTACAACAGCTTCGGTAGCGACGGACGCTTGCAGCCTGATATCACCGTGGTCGACAACGGCGAGATCAGCTATGTGCCGCGCAGTGTCGTCCTGGAAGTGGGTGCAAAGTTCTGATGCAGTGCACATCCATGTGCACGCTGTCGGCGTGTGCATGATCCGAACGGGGCCGCTTGGCCCCGTTTGCCTATCCGCGGTTTCCTCTTTCGTGCAGGATCGAACGCATCATGATCCCCGCTCCACTGCGCAACATCGTCATCGTCGGCGGCGGAACCGCCGGCTGGATGGCGGCCGCCGCGTTTGCCCGCGTGCTTGGCCCCAGCTTCAATGTGCAGCTGATCGAATCCGAGCAGCTCGGCACCATTGGCGTCGGCGAAGCCACCGTGCCGCACATCAAGGCGTTCAATAATCTGCTCGGCATCGATGAAGCCGAGTTCGTGCGCCAGACCCAGGGCAGCTTCAAGCTCGGCATCGAGTTCGTCGACTGGCAACGGCCAGGCACCTCGTATATCCACGGCTTCGGCACCCAGATCGGCCATCCGCTCGGGCTGCTGCCGTTTCATCAGTACTGGATCAAGCAACAGCTGCGCGGCAAGGCGCAGCCACTGGGCGCCTACACGCTCAATACCGTTGCCGCCACACGCGGCAAGTTCATGACCTCCGCCGGCGATGTGCCAGCCAATTCGCCGCTGGCCAACATCGCCTACGCGTATCACTTCGATGCCAGCCAGTACGCGCGCTTTCTGCGCGGCTACGCCGAGCAGCGCGGGGTCACGCGTCTTGAGGGCTTGATCGAACAGGTGCAGCTGGATGCGCACACCGGCCACGTGCAATCGGTGCAACTGGCCTCCGGGCAGGTGGTCAGTGGCGACTTGTTTATCGACTGCTCCGGCTTCCGCGGCCTGTTGATCGAAGAGGCGCTGCACACCGGCTATCACGACTTCACCCATTGGCTGCCGTGTGACCGCGCATTGGCCGTGCCCTGCGAAAAAGTCGGCCCGCCCACACCCTATACGCGCTCCACCGCGCGCGCCGCCGGCTGGCAATGGCGCATTCCGTTGCAGCACCGCACCGGCAATGGCTACGTGTATTCGAGCGCACACATCAGCGACGACGAAGCCGCCGCCACGCTGCTGGCCAATCTGGATGGCACACCGCTGGCCGACCCGCGCCCGCTGCGCTTCACCACCGGGCGACGCAAGCAGTTCTGGAACCGCAACGTCGTGGCGTTGGGGTTGGCCAGCGGCTTTCTGGAGCCGCTGGAATCGACCAGCATCCATCTGATCCAGTCCGGCATTTCCAAGCTGCTGGAGCTGTTCCCACGCGAGAGCATCAGCCCGGTGCTGGTGCAGCGCTACAACGACCGGCTGGCCTTCGAGTTCGACCGCATCCGCGATTTCCTGGTGCTGCACTACCACGCCACCGAACGCGACGACAGCGCGTTCTGGCGCCACTGCCGCACGCAGCCGATCACCCCGGAACTGCAGACCACGCTGGACCTGTTCCGCGACAGCGGGCGCTTCTACCGCAATGCCGAAGAGATGTTTGCCGAAATCAGCTGGGTGCAGGTGATGGTGGGCCAGGGCATCCTGCCGCAGGGCTATCACCCGCTGGTGGACCAGGTGCCGGACACCGACGCCGAAGGCTTCCTGGCCAGCGTGGCGCAGACCATCAGCCATTGCGTGGACGTCATGCCGACCCACCAGCAGTTCATCGACCGCTATTGCCGCGCTGATCCAATGCGGTGAGTGCGCGGTGGCAAACCTGGCCCAGACAAGGCCAGCGTTGCCGCCGCGAGGGGGTTCACGCTGCGCCCGCCGCGGCGTGGAGCAAGGTAATGGGGATCACCGCGTGGTGCGGCCAACCGGCATGGGGCGGCTGGGCGTTGCCGCCCAGCGGCGCGCGGTGACGGGCGGTGGGCGGTGGGCGGTGGGTCAGTGCGTGCCTTCCGGGTTGCGATGCCGTTACGCGCGCCGCCGATGTCCACGATACGGCGTGGTGCACCCACAGCAGCTCCGGTCCGTGCAGGCTTGAGACCATCCCGAAGCTGCACCGCATCAGGCATGGCTGGCCGCCAGCGAGCAGCGCGGCGCGGACGCGTCCCAGGCGCGATGACTTGGGCGTCAGTTCCCACGTAGCTTCGCTTGATGGCTGGCGGCCGCCCGGCCACCGGTCAAAAAAAAGGATCGGGCACAAGGCCCGATCCCTTCAAAAACCGGGACAAGCCCGGTGGACAATGCGTGGCACAACTTCCGACTGACATCGGACGCCGGCATCGTACGTCGACTTTAACGTTAAAGCAACACTTTAAAGATGGACGCCTAACTAGTTGATTTTGCTCGGCATCGAATGTGCCGCGCGGCAGCCTCAATCCCGATGCTGCACCACGGCCGCGCGGATTTCGGCCTGGATGGCGGCGGCGGCGGCGGCGGGGTCGTTGGCCAGGCGGATCGGGCGGCCGACCACGATGGCATCGGCGCCATCGGCGAAGGCCTGCGCCACGCCCACGGTGCGCTGCTGGTCGTCGCCGACCGGGCCGCCGGGGCGGATACCGGGGCAGACGATGGAAAACGCCGGGCCGGTAGCGCGGCGGATCATGCCTGCTTCCTGGCCGGAGGCGATGACGCCGTCGATGCCGGCGGCCTGGGCGGCCAGCGCGCGCTCCACCACCACGTCGACCGGCTCGCGGTCGATGCCCATCGCGGCCAGGTCCGGCCGGCCCATCGAGGTCAGCACGGTCACTGCCAGCAGGCGCATGTCGCCCTGGTTGGCCGCAGCGGCGGCTTCGAGCATGCCGGCGTGCCAGCCGTGCACGGTGCAATAGCTCACCGGCCATTGCGCCAGGCGGCGAATGGTGCCGGCGACGGTGGCGGGAATGTCGAAGAACTTCAGGTCGACGAACACGCGCTTGTTGCGCTTGGCCAGCGCATCGAGCACGTGGAAGTACTCGCCCGACGCCAGCAATTCCATGCCGATCTTGTAGAACGCCACCGACTCGCCCAAACGGTCCACCCAGGCGATGGCCTCGTCATGGCCGGGCACATCCAGCGCAAAGATCAGCCGCTCGTGCGCGGCCAGCGGTAACGGGGGACGGTTCATCGTGCGAGCTCCAGTGCGGCGCGCTTGGCGTCGTGGCGGGTCTGCCAGGGTTGCGAATAATCGTTGTTGAACTGGGCCGGCTCCCAGCCACCGTAGCTGGGGTTGGGCAGCATCCACCAGCGCTCGCCGAACCAGTCGTGGTACTGCTGCAACAGCGCGCCGCGGGCAGTGCCGGTATTGGCGGTGACCTGCACGAAGTCGCCGAGCTGGTCGCCGAACTGCATCAGCACGCGGTACTTCTCGCCAGCCAGGCGGCGGCAATTCTTCTCGCTGCCATTCTGCTCGCAGCCGGGCACCACCGTGCCCAGGCCCAGGAAGACGCTGTCATCGGCCACCGGCAGCCCGGCGCTGCGCAGGTTGGCCAGGGTGGCGTCCTTGAGGTGCACGGCGCGGTTGGAGATGTAGATCAGGGTGATGCCGCGGGCGTTGGCCGCCTTGGCGAAATCGACCACGCCCGGGATCGGCTTGGCCTTCTTTTCGGCCACCCACTGGTCCCAGCTCAGTTCGTCGTATTCCTTGCCATCGCGCACCAGGCGCGCCTGGTACGGCGAGTTGTCCAGCACGGTCTCGTCCACATCCAGCACCATCGCCGGCTTCAGTCCGGTGGCGGCATTGCCGCGTTCTTCGGGCACCAGCGCGTCCCAGTTGGACTGCTTGAGCGCAGCGTCGAGGGTCTCGGCTGCGGAGCGGTAGGTTTGCTCGGCCACGGCGCGGTATTCCTCCGAACGCTGCATCCACAGCACCGCATTGAGGTTGTCATCGCCGGCGGGCGCGCCGGCTGTTGCCGCCGGCTTGGCCGCAGCAGCGCTGGCGGCGGCATTGGCAGACACGGCAGCGGCTTGCGCGCGCTGCGCCGTCTCTTCATGAGTGGGCTTGCAGGCCGACAGCGCCAGCACGGCGCAGGCAAGCAGGGACATCGGTGCGTGAAGCGAGGGGCGCATGGCATCCACCAGGACAGGAACGGCAATGAAGCGCGCAATTTTAGCCGGTTCGCGTGGTGGCGCCCTGCTCCGCGGCTGCAGCGTGCGCGCCGCCCCTCATGTCTGGTGGGTCTTGCGGCGTGCACGCGGCGAGGCGGTTTCTCGCTTTCAACCACGGTGCGCCTGGTTGGCATGCGGCCCGCAGCGTGCGCAAGCCTTCTGCCGTCTCCTGCCATCCATCTGCACGTAGACGCTGCGGGCCGCACGGACAGCGGCGGCTGACGCAACCACGACGCACCGTACAGCCATGCAAGGCGGCAGCGTCGCGGCGAACGATGCGCAAAACGCCGGCACGGGATCGGCATATCCTTGCGGGCTGATCGCCCAGGAGTCGCCGCATGACAGAGACATTGCCCACGCCCGTTCTCGATACCGCCCAGGCCCGCGTGCTCGGCTGCCTGATCGAGAAGGAAGCGACCACACCGGACGCCTACCCGCTCACCGTCAACGCCGCCCAGGTGGCCGCCAACCAGAAGACCGCGCGCGAGCCGGTGCTCACCCTGCAGACTGGCGTGGTGCATCACGCGCTGCGCCAGCTGGAAACCCTGGGCCTGGTGCGCCAGCAGTTTTCCTCGCGGGCCGAGCGCTACGAACACAGGCTGGGCAGCGCACTGGACCTGACCCGGCAACAGGTCGCGGTCATCGGCCTGCTGCTGTTGCGTGGCCCGCAGACGCTGGGCGAACTGTTTGCGCGCAGCGAGCGGCTGGCCCGCTTCAACGACAGCGACGATGTGCGCCATCACCTGGAACGGCTGATCCAGCGGGGCCTGGCCGTGCAGCTGCCGCGCGCCAGTGGCCAGCGCGAAGACCGCTACGCGCATCTGCTCAGCGGCGAGCTGGACCTTGAGGCGCTGCAGGCCGCCGCCGCACGTGCGGCGCCGAGCGCCCGCAGCGGCGCCGACAGCAGCGAGCTGGAAGCCCGCGTGCTCAGCCTGGAAACCACCGTGGCCGAGCTGCAGGACGCGCTGAGCGCGCTACAGGCACGCCTGGATGCGGCTGGCGCCTGAGGAGAGTGCAGGTCGCGCGTGGCCGGTTTTGTGGCGGCCTCGGAGCGAGACGCCGCTTAGCCGGCGACAGATCGGCTGAAGTGCAGCCCTGGCCGTTTGCAGACCCGCCTGCCACCTAAGGGTAACTGGCGGCTTTGGGCACATGCGCACCAGCCCGCAGCAGGGCAGCCAAACTGCTTGCCGCACTCCAGCCGGCACGCGCGATGGAGTACCAGCGGGGCGCTATGGCAGCGCCGTCACAAACCGCTACCCGCGGAACACGCCCTCAGGTCGGCGTATCCACCTCGTCCCAGGCTGCATCTTCGAAATGCAGCAGCCAGTTGAGCGCGTAGTGCCGCTCGTAGACCACGCCGGGCACGACGCCGGCCGGCACCGGCTGCTTGGACTGCCCGGCCTGGCGCACTGCCCAGTGCAGGCGCAGGTGCCGGTCCAGCGCATCCAGCAGCTCCGGCAGCGGGCGCAACGCCAGCGCCGGCGGCGTGTGCGCCTCGGCGTGCTCCAGCGCGCGCCGGGCCACGCCAGGCACATCGCACAGATCGGTTGGCAGCGGCAGCGTGTCGGTCATGCCCGCCGCCCATTGCAGCGTCGCCAGGCTTTCGTAGCGCCAGCCGAAGTTGGCCAGCTGCTGCGGATCCGGCTGCGCCTGCTCGAAAAATTCCAGTTCCTGCGGTGACAGCGCGGCCGCCAGGCCCGGCAGCCGCGCGCCCATTTCGGCAAGCGACGGCGGTGGATCGCCTGCGGCCAGGATCTCTGCACGCAGCGCCACCGCAAACAGCGCGCGCATGCGCTCGGCCACGGCTGTGGCATCGCGCACCCGGGCTTCGGCCTCGCCGGGCACCGGTGGCAGGCTGGGCGGCACGCGGATCCCCAGCACGGCCAACTGATCCTGCTGCCGCGCGCGGCGCTCCAGCGCGTCCGGCGGATACGGCACCTGCGCATCGTCATCGAGCGGCGGCTCGCCCTGGCTCAGCAGCACGTGCCCGTGCGGGTCGCGCACGCTGCCATCGGCCAGGAAGCACACCGCGTTGGCCTGCTCGGCCCACGTGGCCAACGCACCGAAGGCAGCATCGTCCACCTCGAAGGTGAACTGCTGGCGCACCCGCTGCACGTGGCGCATCAGGTGATAGCGCGCCTGCGTCATCTGGCCATCGCCGGCCTGGCTCACATAGCCGACAAACCCGTGCAGATGGTTGGTCAACTCCGGGTCGGTGTGGTCGCGGTGCTGCACCGCAGCCTGCGGCAGAAAATCCGGCCACACGGGATCGCGCAGCGTGGAATAGGCATTGACCAACAACGGCATGACGCGTCCTTTTGGCGGCAAGACAGGCCGGCAGCGTGCCGCAGGCCAGCTCAGCTGTCCACGCCAGGGCCAAGATCGATCACGTAATAGAGCACTTCCTCGGTGCCCGGACTCAGCACCCGCAGCCCCTGCCGCTGCAGCCCGAGTTGTTCCAGCGCACGAATCGAATCGCTGTTGTCGGGCGACACGATCGCGCACAGCTGCGGCAGCCGCAGCACATCGCGCGCATACCTCAGCACGGCATGCCCGGCCTCGCGCACATAGCCCTTGCCGCGATAATCCGGCAACAGCGCAAAGCCGATATGCGGCACCGGCAAGGTGTCGCGGCACAACAACCCCAGGGTGCCTGCGAAGGCGCCTTCGTCACGCGTTTCAACCGCCCAGTGCGCGAACCCGTGGCGCTCCTGATGCGCCTGCGCCCACTCGCGCAGGTGCGCGCGCGCCTGCTCGCGGGTCCGCACACCACGATCGTTGATGCCGGCGATGAAAGCGGGGTCGTTGACCAACGCCAGCATCGCGTCGGCGTCGCGTTCGGCATCAAGCGTCCGCAAGCGCAGGCGCGGGGTTTCGATCACCACGGTCACGGTGTGCTCCGGCATCAGGAACACCCAGCCTGCCGTGCAGATGCCTCAGTGGCAAGCCTGTGCGGGCGCAGCGTCGTGGGGTGGCAGGCGTTTGCTTGCAAGGCAAAACCGCCTGGCGATAAGCATCAACAAATGCCACACGACAATTGCTGCACACCTCGGTCCACTCGTTGCAGTTGGCACGCATAGCACCGCGATCGCGTGCTATGCGCACGACCGAGAGTGCCTGCATCGTTGCCATGGTTGAGAAGGCGTCCGCCGCAGCACGCATGCGACCAGATGCTGCGGGATTCCAGACGCGTGCAGCACGCGCAAACACGGCGCATCAGCTCGCTGCTTGAAACCCCCGGGACTCATCGTGCAAGCGATGCGCATCGGCGCCGATCAGCGCCCTACCGCCTCTCACACGCACGTGTTGTCAGCGTGCGTTAGTCGAACAACGCCTGGATCGCCGCCAGCCCCGCGTTGGCGCGTTCCTTCTTGCGTTCGGCATCGGCCACCGGGTCGGCGCCGTCGCGTTGCAGTTCGGCCGCCGGAATCTCGTCGAAGAAGCGGCTCGGCTTCAGTCGCACATGCTCGCCGAACTTGCGCGTCAACTTGCTGTAGCTCATCCACAACTGCTGCTTGGCGCGGGTAATGCCCACGTACAACAAGCGCCGCTCTTCCTGCAGGTTGCCTTCTTCCAGGCTGACCTCGTGCGGCAGCACGCCGTCCTCGCAGCCAACGATGAACACGTAGCGGAATTCCAGGCCCTTGGACGCATGCATGGTCATCATGCGCACCTGGTTGCCGCCGTCGTCCTTGTCGTTACGCGACAGCAGCGCCAACTGCGCCGCCAGATCGCTGGCGCTGGCGCCACGCGGGCCGCCTTCGAACCATTCGGCCAGCTCATCGAGGTTGCGCTTGCGGCGCTGGAACCCGGCTTCGTCCTTGGACTGATTGCGCAGGTCGTTGAGCAGGCCGGACTTGTCGGCCAAGGTGCGCACCAATTCGCCGGCCGGCAGCGTGGCCGAATGCTCGCGCATATCGCGCAGGATGTCGGTAAATGCGCTCAGGCCGTTGGCCGCACGCGGCGGCAAGTGCTGCAGCGCGCCCATCGATTCGGCCGCGCGCGACATCGGCACCGACTTGGCACTGGCCAGTTCGGCCAATCGCGCCAGCGAGGTCGCACCGACTTCGCGCTTGGGCGACTGCACCGCACGCAAGAACGCGGCGTCGTCTTCGGGATTGACGATCAGCCGCAACCACGACAACACGTCCTTGACCTCCTGCCGCTCCAAAAACGCGGTGCCGCCGGTGAGGTGGTACGGCACACGCAGCAACTGCAGCGCCTTTTCCAGTGGCCGCGACTGGAAGTTGCCACGGAACAGGATGCAGAAATCACTCCACGGCACCTGCTTGGCCGTGCCCAGGAACGAAATCTCGGCGGCCACTTTTTCCGCTTCGTGCTCGCTGTCGCGGCACTCCCACACGCGAATGCGCTCACCGTCGGCCTGGTCGCTCCACAGGGTCTTCAAGTGCTCGTGCGGGTTGTGCGCGATCAAGGCATTGGCCGCACGCAGCACGCGGTTGGAGCAACGGTAGTTCTGCTCCAGCTTGATGATTTCCAGCGCCGGGTAGTCGCGCCCCATCTGCTGCAGGTTTTCCGGGTTGGCGCCACGCCAGGCGTAGATGCTCTGGTCGTCGTCGCCCACGCAGGTAAAGTTGCCGCGCGGCCCGGCCAGCATCTTCAGCAGCCGGTACTGCGCATCGTTGGTGTCCTGGCACTCGTCGACCAGCAGGTAGCCGATGCGTTCGCGCCAGCCCATCACGATCTCTTCGTTGGCCTCCAGGATCTGCACCGGCAGGCGGATCAGGTCATCGAAGTCCACCGCGTTGAAGGTGGTCAGCCGCGCCTGGTAGCGCTCATACAGGCTGGCCGCTTCCTTCTCGCGGTTGCTGCGCGCCGCAGCCATCGCCTGCTCGGGCGACATGCCGGCGTTCTTGGCCCGCGAAATCAGGCTCTTGGCGTCTTCGATCGCATCGGGCTTGGCCCCATGCATCAGGTCCTTGATCTGCGCGGCCGCATCGTCGGAATCGAAGATCGAAAACCCGCGCTTCAACCCGGCCGCGGCATGCTCGATCTGCAGGAACTTCAACCCCAGCGCGTGGAAGGTACAGATGGTCAGCCCGTCGGCCCCGTCGCCACGGATACGCTTGGCCACACGCTCGCGCATTTCCTTGGCCGACTTGTTGGTAAAGGTGATCGCGGCGATGCGCTTGGCCGGATAACGGCCGATGGCGATCAAATGCGCGATCTTCTCCACGATCACGCGCGTCTTGCCGCTGCCGGCACCGGCCAGCACCAACAGGGGACCTTCGCAGTGCAGGACGGCAGCGCTTTGCGGGGGATTGAGACCGTGCATAGGGACTTCCAACAGAGCGGGCCATTGTACCGGCGCGGCTGCGGGCGGTCCGCCGCGGCCGGTTCATGCAGCTACACCGGCGCCGCGCACCTGACCCGGCAGCCGCTGGCCCGGCCCGGTAAAATCCCCCGATGGCCAAGCTCTATTTCTACTACTCGGCAATGAATGCCGGGAAGACCACCACCTTGCTGCAGTCGGCGCACAACTACCGCGAGCGGGGTATGCGCACGTCCATCCTCACGCCCAAGCTCGATCACCGCGCCGGCAGCGGCGTGGTCGCCTCGCGCATCGGCTTGCGCGCCGATGGGCAGACCTTCGACCGCCAGACCGAGTTGCTGCAGCTGATCGAGCGCGACATTGCCGCGCACGGCCCGCTGCACTGTGTGCTGGTCGACGAGGCGCAGTTCCTCAGCCGCGCGCAGGTCTGGCAGCTGAGCGAGGTGGTCGACCGCCTGCGCATCCCGGTGCTCTGCTACGGGTTGCGGACCGATTTCCGCGGCGAGCTGTTCGAAGGCAGCCAGTTCCTGCTGGCCTGGGCCGATGAGCTGGAAGAGATCAAGACCATCTGTCACAGCGGCAGCAAGGCCACCATGACCGTGCGCGTGGACGCACAGGGGCATGCGGTGCAGGACGGCCCACAGGTGGAGATCGGCGGCAACGAGCGCTATGTCTCGGTCAGCCGCGCCGAGTTCAAGAAGATCATGCGTGGCGAAGGCCGGATCGACCCGCTGCAGATCGCGTTGCCGTTGCCGCTGGCGTAAGTCGCGCTTCGCCACGACGCGCACGCCGGGCGGGTGCCGGGATCGTGGTGCGTTGGATAGGGACACGAAGTCTGCAACCTTGCTGGCGGCGATCGCCTTTCCGCGCTGCCGCTGCCGATGCAGGCGCGCGTGCCAGGTGGCGCGCGTGCAGGCTCCACACCGCAGCATCGGTAGCTGCCAACAGGTCAGCCATCAGCAGGCGACATACCGCTGTATCAGCGCGTTATACCAATCGTCAGACCACCACACGCAATTGCGCCGGCAACGCCGCGCCCTCGCAACCGGACGCAACCGGGCTCCTGTAAACTGCGCGCATCACGGTCCGGGAAGAAACGCATGGGTCAGCTTCCTCCCGAATTGCACGCCGATGTCGCGCGTGTCGGCCGGCTGTCGTCGGTCCCCGATGTACTGACCATCCTCACCCGCCTCACCGGCATGCGCTTTGCCGCGGTTGCCCGGGTCACCGATGCGCGCTGGGTCACCTGCCAGGTGCAGGACACGCTCGCCTTCGGTCTGCAGCCCGGCGACGAACTGCCGCTGGCCACCACGTTCTGCGATGGCGTGCGCCTGCGTAACCAGGCGGTGTCGTTTGGCCATGCCTCGCAGCACCCGGTCTACCGCGACCATCCCTCGCCCAAGTTGTATGGCTTCGAGAGCTATGTGTCGGTGCCGATCCGTCTCGACGACGGCAGCGTGTTCGGCACCTTGTGCGCGCTGGATCCGGAGCCGCGCGTGATGGATGCGCCGCTGGTGGAGAAGATCGAACTGCTCGCGCAATTGCTGGGCGCGCAGATCCAGGCCGAACTCCGCGCCGAACAGAGCGCGCTGGAATCGCGGCAAGCCCGCAGCGAACTCGGACGGGTCGGCGCCTCGGCGCGGCTGCGCGAAGAGTTCATCGGCATCCTCGGCCACGACCTGCGCAACCCGCTGCAATCGATGCATGCGGTGGTGGACATGCTGTCCATCGACCAACTCAGCCAGCGCCAGGGCGGCGCCATCCGCTCGCTACAGCGCAGCCTGCGGCGCATGGAAGAGTTGATCGACTTCGCCAGCGATTTCGCCCGCGGCATCGAACGCGACTGGCTGCAGCTGGACTATGGCAACGGCAGCGACCTGCTCGATGCGCTCTCGCAGGTGGTGGACGAAACCCGCGCCGCCTATCCCAACCAGGTGCTTTCCGCGCACGTGGCCATCGACGAACCGGTGCATGGCGATGCCATCCGGCTGGCGCAGATGTTCGGCAGCCTGATGATCAACGCAGTGGTGCAAGGCCAGCAGAGTTCGCTGATCAAGGCCATCGCGGTTACCGAACAGGGCCGGCTGCGCATCGAAGTCTGCAACCTGGACGGCATCGAACCACGCCGGCTGGACGTCCTGCATGCCTCCACGCATGTGCATACCGCCGGGCGTGCCCTGCCCGAGGTCGACCTGGGCCTGCACATGGCCGCACAGATCGCGCAGGCCCATCAAGGCGAGCTGCGCATCACCAGCGGCAAGGACGGCACCTGCTTCCACGTGGAGCTGGCCTGCCAGCGCCCACGTGCACGGATGCAGCTGGTCGACAACCGCTCGGCCCCGGGCTAAGCACGGCCAGGTCCGGGCAACGCAGGTCAGTAGATCTTGCGTTCGCTCACCGGCGGCGGCGTCCACTGGTACAGCCAGGTTTCGGTCAACGGCTTACCGTTGGCGCGCAGGAACAGACGGATGTCGATCTGCTGGGTGCCCTCATCCGGCGGCACCAGGTCGAACATCGCCCGGTAGCCCTTGAGTTCGTGCAGTGGCCGCGCCGAGACGATCTCGGTGGTGCCGCGCGACACCTGCAGCACCGCTTCGACCTTGGCCTTGGGGTCCTTGGCGAGCGCAGCCAGTTCACCGCCAGCAAAATCCACCGCAAAGCGCCAGGAGAAATGGCTGCGTTTCTGGCCCACGATGCCGCCCAGCCCGGTGCGCGTGGCCACGCACTGCGCCAGCGGCGAACTGGCCGGCGGGTGCGCGCCCCAGTACAAGCGGTACCCCATCAATAGCTCCTGCCCCGGCTGCGGCTTGGCCTGCGGGTTCCAGAACGCCACGATGTTGTCGAAGGTCTCGTCCACGGTGGGGATCTCCACCAACTGCACCGAGCCCTTGCCCCAGCCGCTCTTGGGCTCCACCCACAGGCACGGGCGCTTCTCATAGAACACGCCGTCGTCCTGGTAATGATCGAAATTGCGATCGCGCTGCAGCAAGCCAAAGCCGCGCGGGTTCTCGTCCACGAACATGTTGAAACGCAGGTGC
Organism: Xanthomonas sp. NCPPB 2922; assembly: GCF_041520885.1. Classification (NCBI taxonomy): domain Bacteria; kingdom Pseudomonadati; phylum Pseudomonadota; class Gammaproteobacteria; order Lysobacterales; family Lysobacteraceae; genus Xanthomonas; species Xanthomonas sp. NCPPB 2922. The sequence continues at coordinate 29,501 of NZ_JBGOFY010000034.1, forward strand.
GGCGGATTGCATAGCGGCCGCCAGATCCACTCGCCGCCGCCGGTCCACATCGCCAGGCCATCGGTATCGTGGATTTCCGGGCGCCAGTCCCAGTCCATGCGGCGGTCGTTCTCGCCGGTCTGGTACATGCTCGTGCACGGGCCGATGCCCAGCCGCTCGATCGCCTTGCGCGGATACAACGCACTGTCGATATCCATCACCAGTACCTCGCCATTGGTGATGGCAAAGCGGTATGCGCCGGACACGCTGGGCGAATCCAGCAAGCCGTAGACCACCACCGTGTCCGAATCGTCGGCCGGCTGTTCCAGGTAATAGGCGATGAAATCGGGAAATTCTTCCGGCCCACCGGTGCCGGTATCGATCGCCAGCCCGCGCGCCGATTGCCCGTACTGGCCTTCCTTGCCCACCGCACGGAAGTAGCTCGCCCCCAGAAACGCGGAGAAATCGCGGTCGGTATCCTTGCGCGTGTTGAGCCGGAAGCCGGCAAACCCCAGGTCCTTGGGCAGCTGTTTGCCACCCAGGCCGCTGCGGCCGTAATCGAACGCCGCCGGGTCGTACGCCAGCTGCTGCGCCTTGCCATCGACGATGTCGTAGATGTGCACCGGGGTGTGGAAGTACAGGCCCAGGTGGAAGAACTTCGCCTGGAACTTGCCGTTGCCGTCGGCCCACAACGCGTGATCCTGGCGGTAGCGGATCGACTGGTACTGATCCCAGTTCAAGGATTCCAGCGGGCCAGGCAACACCTGCTTATGGCTTTTGTAGGGTGCCTTGGCCAATGCACGCGCCTGGCCCTTGAGCCACGCATAATCGAACGGCTGTGGCTGGCCCAGGCGACGCAGCCCCACTGCCTTGGCCGCCAGCGCCCACTGCGGCAGCGCCGGCAAACCGAGCGCAGCCAGGGCGGCGGCGGCATTCTTCAGGAAGTGGCGTCGTTGCATGCGCTGGATCTGATCGGTGGTGTGGGCGCCATCATAGCCACACCCCGGCATGGACGTGAATGCGGAACTCAGGGTACTGCAGCTGAACCAGCGCAGGCATTGGTCAACGCAAGCTCCTGCGCCTTGCTGCACAGGAATTGCCGCTGCGCCTGCGGCTCGTCGGGCCCGGTATAGCGCAGCAGCGTCCATTGCTCCTGCGCCTGCATGTCGGCACCGGGCGCGAGCGTGCGATACGGCGCATGCACCTCCATTTCCAGCAGACCGTGTTCGGGATGCTGCGGGGGCACGTCCAGATACAGTTCCACCTGCCCTTGTTCGGGATGGATACGCGCCTTCGGCTGGTGCGCAAAGCGGATCACCAACACCTGCGTGCCGGCAAAACCAGCCATCCAGCCGGCGGACGGCTGTAGCAGCAGCTTGCCGCGCTGGACCAACGTGTCCGCGCGCCTGTCGGCACTCAAGACGAACAGGCCACCTTCAAGCTGATAACGCGGCGCGACGGTACCGGGCTCGCTGGGCGGTTGCAGGCGTAGATCGGCCGCGTCCGCCACCGGCACGAACACCCGCGTATCTGCAGCCACACGCGTGTTGAACCACAGATCCCAGCTGAGCGGCTCGGTGCGGATGTTGCGGACACTGGCCTGCACGTCGATGGTGTCCGGGCGCGACGGCGACAGGGCCACACGCTTGCGCAGTTGCACGCCAGTCACCGGGCTGGGCACGCCGCCCATCACCAGCTGCGTCGCGTCATATGTTGTGGCCCGCGTCGTCGCCAGCGAGAGATACGGGTCCGGCGGCCACACCGCGCCTGCTGCCTTGCGTTGCGGATTGACCTGTTGATGCAGCCACCAGTGGCTTTGCGGGCCAACCCAGACGTCATGCCCCAGGTAGGCGATATCGCCTGCAGTGCTCGAGACCTCCGGTACCGGCTGCTGTTCCACTGCCGCACCGAGCTTGAGCACGCTCGGCTGGCCCCGTAGCTGAAATGCCAAGATGCGCCCTCCAAACGACGGCGTGGCCGTCACTTCGATCACCTCGTTGCCGAGCGTGAGGCGTTCGATGGCGGGAGGCGTCTTACGCGCCGCAGTGTCTGCGCAGCTGCCTGCCGAGGGCAATACGAGCAGTCCCGCCATGACCGCCACCACAGGAAAGCGCATCACCTTCGCCATGCCCAACTCCGCATCCATCGATCAGCCAATTGTGGCGCGCTGGTGCGCAGCACACCAGCAAGTGCGCTGCGGGAGCGAGCGCTGCCGATGTCTGCAGGTGCAACTGGCAAAGCACCAAATAATGCGAAACGTAGATGCGATGCCGACACGCATTAGATGGAAGCGTCGCTGCACATCTATGCATCGGCTGACGGTTTTACAAAGTGATGCGATGGAATGCGTTTGGCAAATGCCAACAGGCCTCAGCTGGAAGCTGCTGTGTCTACGCCGTGGCTAGCTAGCGACTTACAAAGTGGCAGTGGTGAACTTAGTCGCGCGATTCAGACAGACATTAGCGGCGGCAAGCCGCTGCTCTGTCTATGCCGCAGGTAGCGGCTTACAAAGTGACATAGTGGATGCAGTCGATGATTCGACAGATTTCAGGAGGAGGCGAAGCGGCGACGTTAAAGCAGCATGTAGCTGCTTATGAAGTGACGCTGGCTCCGTCGCACTGTATGTGTTTGAAAGGCAGCTAGCGCTGGCAAGCCGCACACCACACCGTGGCGCGTTGGCCGATTGTGGCGTGCTTCAACTCGCGACCGCAGTGTTTGCAGGCTTCGCCTTCGCGGCCATACACCATCAGTTCCTGCTCGAAATAACCGGGCGCGCCGTCCGGGCTGATGAAATCGCGCAGCGTGGTTCCACCGCGCTGAATCGCATAGGCCAGAATCTCCTTCACTGCATCCGCCAGCCGTCGATAGCGCTCCAGCGACACCTTGCCAGCCTCCCGCAGCGGGCTGATTCCTGCGCGATGCAGGCTTTCTGCCGCATAGATATTGCCAACGCCGACCACCACCGCCTGGTCCATCAAGAACGCCTTGACCGCCGCACGGCGACCGCGTGCCAATGCGTGCAGATAATCGCCCGTAAATGCGGCAGATAATGGTTCGGGCCCAAGGCTGGCCAGCAGCTCATGCGTTTCGCTATCGCGCTGCCATAATAGGCAACCAAAGCGGCGTGGGTCATTGAACCGCAGGACGCGCCCATTCTGCAGGCTGATATCCACATGGTCGTGCGCGCGTGGTGGCGTATCGCCCGGCAAAACCCGCAGGCTGCCCGACATCCCCAAATGCAGCACTGCACTGCCGCCTGCATCGGTATCCATCAGCAGATACTTCGCCCGCCGACGCACATCGTTAATCGTGGCGCCTGGCAGCAACTGTTCGATCTGCTCTGCAATCGGCCACCGTAGGTCAGGTCGCCGCAGGATCACGCCATGGATGCGTTGCCCCACCAGATGCGGGGCCAGCCCACGTAAGGTGGTTTCGACTTCGGGAAGCTCAGGCATGCAGATCGACTCGACACACGGCAACAGACCGGAGCACACCACATGGTGGTGCAGGCAGGCAAACACAAATGCTGCGGCGGGATGAGCGGACCTGGGTCCCCGCGTGCAGCAGCAGATTTCAGCCGTCTGCCGGCCCTGCCAAGTGATCTAGACACGTGGCCGCTACTACAGGAATGTGCTCAGACATCGCAGTTGCTAGGCGCACCACTCATCTGCGCAGCAGCGTGTCAGTAAATGCCTATTGCCCGGTGCGGAAGAGGCCAATGTTTTACGCATAGTGCCTACGCATAACGTCAGGCTGAGCAGCAAAGCGGCTTAGAAGCAGTCAATCCACGCAGCCTCACCACATGCATTCTGTCGCTGGACGCTGCGCACCAACACCAAAGCAAGCGTGTCCAAGCCCAGCCAGCATTAAAGCGCTAGGACCGAGCGCGTACACGTATGGCCATCTTCTGGCCGATGGTCCTGTCTTTAG
>NZ_JBGOFY010000035.1:0-29851 GCF_041520885.1 Xanthomonas sp. NCPPB 2922
ACGTGTGCTTGGCTGGCGTGTTCATCCAGCGCGGATTCTGGCAATTTGCACGCTGTCCGAACTGCGAGGGCGCAGACCCGTTTTGCACAGATTGCGGCGGCCGGGCCTACGTTGCGACACCGCGCGAGGACATCGATATGAGCGAGCTAGAAAGCGCATGGGCGGCAGCGGTGGCGCGCCACAGTGCATTCGGGGAAGAGTTGCCCGCGCCGATTGCAGACCTGAAACGCTTTCTCTGACGCCGGCACGGTTTGGCTGCTCTTAGGTGCCATTCGTGATCAGGTCGATTCCTTCCTCAATTCCGTCTGCTACGGCATTCCCGGCCATATCACCACGGCTGCGCATAGAAGCTGTCAGCGTGGCGGCATGTTCTCTTATCAGTGTTATTAGCAGAGTGGAGTCATCAGATGCCATCGTCAGTACCCTGAGGGTTGTTTCTATCGCCGAGATGCGCCCAAGAAGTTCCAAATGTGCCCTGTGTTCAGCGTCGTTCAATCTGTCTGCTCCTAAGCGGTGAGGTTTGTGACGTGCAAGCACGCGGCGATTGCCGCATCCCTGGTTGCCTCATAGGCAACCAGATCGCAGCGGTCAGGGTGAAGCAGCTGCATCAACTTCTCGTAGGCTGCTAAGCGCTGGACATCGGTCAGCGCGGACAGCCTGGCCGCAAGATCGAGCAAATCCACGGTGGGCGCGAAGAGATCGCAAGGATCGGCGTTTCTCTGTCGTTGTTGCGCCGTCCGTTGGGCGGCGCGGTCGGCAGCAACGTTTGCCAGTCGATCCACGTCAGTGGTCCATGGGCCGTGCGGCACGTAATCGAGCTGCGCATCCTCAGTCATGGCTTGCAGGTAGTCGTAGTCCGCCTCGTTGCACGCGTCGTTGAGCATTTCTGCAAGCGCAGCCCATTCGTCCAGGGTGAACTCTGGCATGTGCCGCAGGATCAATTCGCGATAGGAACTCAGGATTTGGGACAGCCGCGCGTGCGCAAAGTGATGCCCCTGGAACAGGGCCGCATCGCCGCCCACCAGCGTGACGTTGAGCGCATAGGTGTCGTGCGGATCTTCCAGCGCTGTGCATGCATCTGCGCTGCTGTCCTGGTCGGGCGCCGCCGGCGCATCGATGCGGGCGACTGGCGCCCGCATTGCCTCGTCCGACGGTGGCCCGTAACCAGTGGTCACGGGCGCAATCAGGGCATGCAGGCGCTGCCATGCACCGACGTACTCGGGTTCCATATCCTCGCCCCTGAAGTCGGCCAGCAGCACGTGTTTCAGATCTGCGCTGAAGGTGCGCAGCTGCGCTTCGTGCTGCGCCACCAGGCCGGCGAGAAGATCGCGCTCGGCGGTCACCTGGCCAAGCGCTTCGCGGTCGCTCATGTCAGCGAACAACATGCTCAATATCTTGGGAAGAAACACGTCATCGCGTGCCATCATTTTAGCGGCTTGTTGTGCGTAGAACGGATGGGTTAGAAATGCCCACGACTCATCTCGCATTACGAATGGTTGTCGGGCCACTGGAACAAGAGAGCGGTTGGAAGGGATCGTCATAGTGCAGCCTTGGTTAGGACCTACGGACATCGGCCGTGTGGGGCGTCGGTGGAGTCGTGCAAAGCATCATGCGCCGGCACCAGCGGTGCGGGCGGTCTTGCGGGTGCGCGGCAGGCCGGGCAATTTCAGCTGCGCCCGATCGCTGGGCAGGATCTTGGCGGCGGTGGCCACCGTCGCCGCGCCGGCCGGCTTCCTGGCCGGCGTGCGCTTGGCGGGTTTGCCTTCGCGCTGGAGCTTGGCCAACGCCTTCAACGCGGCCGGGCGACCGCGCCGGTAGACCTTGGGGGCACGCACGTAGTTGGCCGGCAACACCTCGAACACTGTCACCCCGAGCGCCAGCAGCTGGGTGGCGGCGGTGTCGAGCGAGGCAAACACGCGTGGCTCGCCACGCTGGCCGGTCATTCGCTGCGGTCTTCGCCCGCCCGCCGCAGCTTTGGGAGACGCCGTTTTTCCTGACAGGCTGGCTTCCCATTGCCGGCGTGATGTTTTACGGCGGCATTGCCGCGTGTCGGTCTGCCCCGAGGGCGGGAGCCGACGACACGCGGCCACCAGCTCCGCCCGTGGCACGTTTCCTGCACCTGCAACTAATGGGCCTGGTCGTCGGCGGCCTCACTGGTGCGGCAATCTTAATTGTCGCTATCGGCGGATCACTTGCACTGCTGGCGCTGTCCGCGTCAATGCTTCGCCGTCTCAACCATGACTTCGGTCAACCAACGACATATTAGAGAGATCTTCTGCAAAATTGAATGATGATGGAAGTCAAGGTTTTCGAATTGCAGAAAATATTTGAAATGTTAGCGCAGCAATCGAAATTAAAAATTTATTCGACCTCAAGTGAAAGGTGTCTTTATGGGTAATATTTGTTTTAATTCTGGCTCCCACTATGTGCAAAGCCCGACAGATAGCCCTCGAAATGTCTCTGGTTCGTCAACACCAGCATACAGCGCAGGTGGTCAAGTTCTAAGCGAAGATTCTCTCACGCGTGCTGCATCAGAAGTATATCACGACAGTCGGCTCTGGCACGGCACTTCAGGAAGCTATTTGGAAGGACGCAGAGCTAAGGGATTTCAGCGGAAGCGTTCAGGTGCTACAGACGCCACTCTCCGAGCCGGCTACGAATTATCCCAATCTGCCGTGGAAAATGCTAAAAAGCACCATTATTTTACTAGTTATCCGGTAACTGCAAAAAAATATGCTCGTCGGACAGATCCAGATAATCCCGTTCTCGTTAGAACTATAGGGATAAAGAACAACTTTCCAATTGAGCTAGATCCCGACAGCAAAGGCCCTGACGGAGAGATTTACAATTATAATTGTAGGACAGCCTCATCCATCCCGTCACAGTTCGTAGTTGGATCAAAACATAGCGAACCAAAAGATGATGCCAAAGTTTTTAAAAAGGAAATGGGTGAAGCGGGCTACAATGTCTCTCTAGAGCAAGCCGGACAATTACTGCGAGAAGTGCAGTCAGATTCTGACGACGACTTCTGAGTTTCAGCAGTGAAGGCGGGTCTGAGGGCCGGCAGGGATTCGTATAATAAACCTCTCACTGTCAGTGAGTTAGCTCACTTTTGGCTGTTTTTTACACGAATCCCTGCCGACCCTCATCCTGCCTTACTTCTCGGCAAGTCCTGCTGCAGCAGTCAACTCCCGTGTCCTTGCGCGCAGTGAGCGGCCCACACACGCTTGACGGTGGTGACGCTCGCGCCTGCCAGGCGTGCAGTGTTGGCGATGGTCTCTCCACGGCCGCGCAATGCGACGATGCGAGCATGTACGGCCGCATCGGCCGGGCGGCCACGGTACTTGTCTCTGGCCTTCGCCAGTTCAATGCCCTGCCGCTGACGCTCGCGGCGGTCCTCGTAGTCGTCGCGAGCGATCTGCAGGGCGATGCGCAACAACATGAGGTTCGGCAGGGAATCATTACGTGCGGGGCCGAAATCTCTCTAAACTATTGAATCTAAAGGTCGATCTTTCCGTTTCGGTGTCGGGCTCCCCTGGCGACTGGTGACACGACTGTTGGGTTTAACCCGAGTAAGGGTTCGGCCGACATACGTGCAAAAGTGGCTCACAAGATTGGATTTCGTCCATTTCATCAGTGGGTTAGCGGATTTTTTGGGGGGCATTTTTGCACGTATGTCGGCTGAACCCCGTATTGCCATCAGCATGGACGGCAAGGGCTGCTGGCGCGACAACGTATTCATCGAGCGGCTGTGGAAGTCGGTCAAATACGAGGAGGTCTACCTGCGCGCCTACGACAGCGTCAGCCACGCGAAGGCATCGATCGGCCGTTACCTGAGCTTCTATAACCAGCGCAGGCACACACCGCGCTTGATCGGCTGACCCCCGATCAGGTCTACTTCAACCAGATGCTGTCCTTGCCCAAGGCAGCTTGAACCCGCAGGCGATCCACTTATCCAGCACGGCTACGCTGTTTAAATGAATGGAGCCACCTCTCTGCACCTCTCCAGCAAGACGCCCTGATGGCTGCCGTGCGCACTCAATTGCTGGACCAGAAGCGCTGAATGAACCGTCCAACTTCTGGGGGTCATTTCAATCCCGGGCGGTTCACTACCGTTATTCTTCAGACCGAGAATAGTTGTTAAGATGTACATCGGTATGACCGCTTGAAAGCGCTGTTGCGTAGTAATCCTCAAATGATCGGTATGCTGGCACGATTCCGCCGCCGTAGTCGTATGCGGCGTACCACATCAACGGATTTCCGTAGCCTAGTGATTCGATGACAGGTTGAGCCTCGGTAAAATATTTGACCATGTCTTCGATAGTTCCATACTCTACTCTTTCGGCGTTATAAGCCGCTCGCCGCTGACCTATTCGCCCCTGCTGGAAACCGGATCTGATCTCCGCAATTTCATTGGCCCGGCTCAGGTTGGAGAGTTCAACCAATAATATATTGAGAGATTGATAGTGACTCCCTTGAACGTTGCTGGCTGTTGTCTCTGTCAAGGCAATAGTCCGAGTTCCCGGTCGTGTTGCGGCATGCCCAAAGGACTGGCCGATCTCACTGTCTGGCACGATCCTTATCGTGACACCACCTTCGCCTGCAACTGCGTTCATTCTTTTCCTGAACGTGCTTGATGCCTTGTAAATTTCTCCTGCCATCGTCAGCAAATGGTCGATGCGCGGATCTTCGTGAGGATTTCTTACTTGCGCAATAACATTGCGCCAGCTGGCTCCGTGAACGTTTGAGTTCCGTTGCAACGAAGATCTACGCTGCAGGCCATCTAGTGCTCCACTTGATGCCTGATTCTCACCTCGAGCACGCGTCGGAGTAGAAGCATTGGACGTATTTTCACTTGAGGCAGGTGAATTTGACGGTCTGCCTTGTGTTGATATGCAAATGCCCATTGCCTATTTCACCTAACTTTTAATTATACTACACTCGATGTTAGCTAAGAACTTTCACGGATTCCTGCCACACCTCTCGTACGTCATGCTTTCCGGAGACCGGGTAGCTTTGTGCCACGGGTGTCTCTATGGATGATCTCAAGTTGGATATCAGAGGTGTTAGCCAACAGGTCATCCAGGATGTAGATGCCCTTATGTACGCTGACCCAGCATCGAGGATGCAAGAGATCACATATTTCGTTTTGCGTACTGTTGCTCATACCAACCCAAATGACCAGTAGCCAACGAATTTGCCACTGCCTCGTCCTCCGACCGGGTGCTAGGCTCGATGTGTCCTTGGGCTGTAACCATGCAATGCCATGCGTAGGGGTTGTCGAGACCAACCCGACGCAGCGTTTCGTGCGCTTCCATATAATAAGCCTGAACGTTGCGGGTGGAATTGTATTCAACTCTTTCAATGCTTTCCGCGAGTTCGCGGGGGGAAAGCTGGGCGATGGCTGCATTGCGCTCGCATTCTTTGAATGCGAGGTCTAGCGAAGCGTTGCTCAATTCAAAGGCAAGAACGCCCATTGCAGTGGTGGGGTCGCGCGCCATCATCTCTCCCAACACCACCTCCCTCTGTTGCGGATTGAAGTGCGCTGTGGCTACTTCGGGATCAATGCGAATCCCTACCATGCCTTCCTTCTGGATAGTCGCCATGGTCTGACGGAACGTTGGAGAATCCGCGAATATCAGGAAAAGATGCGTGATAGCCTGCGCTAGCCGCGGGTCCTTCCCGTCGTGCTGCAAGGTGGTGGTGGTGAGGTTCGCCCACTCTTGCGCCCGCTTTTGGAGTGCTTGATGGTGCGAAGAAGCTGTGCCAGTGGGATAAGGGTTCCAGGCGGGAGGAGCCCACATATCGGCAGGAGCGATCGGATACTCGCCGGTCGATACGCCCTGCCACTCATGGGCTGAGTCATGCAAGTTGCCCTGGTATTCTGACCAACCGCTAAAACCTTCCTGGCCGGACCATCCTGCCCCTTGCCGACTGGGTGAGCCCTGCGGTTCAGGAGAAGCCGCGCGACGCGGCGGGGAAGGCAAAGCGTCGCGCAGTGCATTGGTCGAGGAGGAAGACGAGTCCCTGCGCGATGGCGACGACGACTCGGATGGCGTGGCCTGCTCTGTAGTACGGGTTGTATAACGCGCAGGTGACCCTGCCACGCTCGGCTTTGAATTGCATAAACCCATGTCGATCTCCTGCAGTGACTGTAGAAGCAAGTTTGGCGGGGAGCGCTCCGCTTCGCTTCGCCTCACCGAAGGCATGGTTGGGACGGCGAAGCATTGACGCGGGGGATTCCCGAGCCTTCGCCAAGCGGCTGATCATCTGCCTGCCGGCATTGCACCGGCTGAGATGGCGTTTTCGGGTTCGCCAACGGAGTGCACTGGCCGCAGCCGCGCCAGGAGTTGTTCCAACGTGCTCAGGCGCACCGTGGCCCGCAAGGTGTCCGCCTCGGCGTGTTCCCGGCGCTGGCGCTCTTCGACCAGCTCGGCCCGCGCCGCAGCCAGTTCGGCGCGCACGCATTCCAGCGCTTGGACATCTTGGGTCCAGCGCACCTGCAGGGCTTGGTGCTCGGCGGCCGTCAGGCGCAGCGCGTCGCGCTCGCGTTGCTGGGCATCGGTCCGCTGGCGTGCCTGCGCCAGTTCCCGCTCCAGGCGGGTATGGCGTTCCAGCCACTGGCCATTGTCGCGGTTGAGCTGCATCAGATCGTGGTTCTTGGCGGTCAAGGCCTCGTTGGCCCGCCGCAGGGCGACCTGCAACTCCTGCACTTGATGCGCGTGCCGGCGCTGCTCCTGCTCGCGCTGGTCTCGGACGGAGGTCCGGTAGTGCTCAAGGGCTTCCCTGGCATGCTCGTGCTTCTGCTCCAGCGACTGGGCATGACGTTCGTGCTCCGCCAATCGCGCCGTGAGGCCTGCGATCCGCTCAGCCAGTTGGGCCAGTTCGGTGGTGCGGCTGGCCACCTCGCCCCTGGCGGCGTCGCCCGCCTCGCGTTCGGCCTGCAGTGCTATCTCTGTGCGTTGCAGTTGCGTCCTGAGTGAGTCAGCCTCGTGACAGGCCTGCTCCAGCGCTTGGGTGCGCTCCTGCAACTGCGCCTGGAAACGCGCCTGCGCCTGCGCCACGACCGTGTCGGCCTCGGCGTGCAACCGCTCGGCCAGGCGGCTGACCAGATCCTGCAGCGCGTCGCCGATGGCGACCTTGGCGCCGGGGCGCTGCCCGTCCTCGTCGTCCAACTCCCTCAGATAACGGTGGATGGTGGTCTTGGCCCCCGTGTTGCCGAGCGCCACCCGCACCGCGTCCACGGACGGGTGCGTGCCCGTGGCGCGCAGGCGATCGCGGGCGCGTTGCACATCGCTTTTGTACAGCCCGGACCTTGCCATCCGTCACTCCACGTATTTCGTAACGTATTACATACCATGTAATTACGTACCATTCAACGCGTTAGAAGGACCAGCTGCGGGCCGTGATCTTACGCGGGATAATATGGAATTATCCCGCGTGAGACGGATTCTGCGCCTTTCCAGCCGTCCAAACAGTACGAAACCGCCCAAAGCCGACGATGGCTGGGCAGTATGGCCCAGAGCGGAAAGGACGCCAGTCGGGTATGGGCAGGTCCGCCGCCGAGCTCGTTGGCCATCAAAGGACTGTGCATGCCGATCGAACGCATCGTCATCGACAACTTCAAGTCGTTTAGCCATCTGGACCTTCCCCTCAACGCCCACATGAACTTGGTGGTGGGCGACAACGAGGTTGGCAAGTCCACCCTGCTGGAGGCCATCCACGCGGTGGTCACCGGCCAGCTGCATGGGCGCAATCTCGCCTACGAGCTCACGCCTTACCTGTTCCATCAGCCGACGGTGCAGGAGTATTCGGCGGCGCTTGCAGCAGGCACGCCAGCCTCGCCGCCACGGATCTCTATCGAAGCGTACCTGGGAGGCGACGCCGCGCTGGCGTCGCTGCGAGGCACCAACAACTCGCTGCGTCTGGCTACCGCCGGCATCCGGCTGCTGGTCGAGCTCAACGACGACTACCGCGAGGAGTTCAACGCCTACCTGCAACAGCACCAGGGCGCGGCCAGCCTGCCGGTGGAGTACTACACGGTGCGCTGGTATTCCTTCGCCAACAATGGCGTCACCGCCCGCAGTATTCCGTTCGACTCGACCATCATCGACACGCACGGCATCAAGACCTTGTCCGGTGCTGATCGCTATATCGCCGGCATCATCGAGCAGGCATTGACGCCTGCGCAACGTGTCTCGCTGTCGCTGAGCTTCCGCCGCATGCGGCAGAGTTTTTCCGAAGAAGCGGACGTGGCGGCAATCAATGCGTACCTCACCGAGCACACCGGGGACATCAGCCACCGGGCGCTGACGGTGGGTGTGGACACATCGCCGCGCTCAACGTGGGAAACCAGCTTGTCACCTTACATGGATGAGCTCCCGTTCACCCAGGCCGGCAAGGGCGAGCAAAGCGCGGTGAAGATGAAGCTGGCGATGCACGCGGCCGGCGCGGCCCACGTGCTTCTGATCGAGGAGCCGGAGAACCATCTGTCCTATTCCAGCATGACCCAGCTGATCGACAAGATTGCGGCCCTCTCCACCGCACAGCAGGTAATCATCGCCACCCATAGCAGCTTTGTGTTGAACAAGCTGGGCGTGGACAACGTCATCCTGTTCAGTGCGCAGGGCCAGATGAAGCTGGACCAGCTGCCGAGCGATACGCACGACTATTTCATGAAGCTGCCTGGTCACGACACGCTGCGGCTGATACTGGCCAAACAGGCGATCCTGGTGGAAGGGCCATCTGATGAGCTGATTGTGCAGCGTGCTTACAGCGACCACCACGGTGTGGCGCCGATGGCCCATGGCGTGGACATCATCTCGGTAAAATCGCTGGCATTCAAACGCTTCTTGCAGATTGCGGATCGGCTGAAAATTCAGGCCAAGGTGATCACCGACAACGATGGCGACATCGCCGTTGTGCAGGAACGCTATGCCGAGCACCTCACCGCGATCTACTACGATTCCGACGAAAGTGCACCATCGCTGGAAGAGCAGCTGATCAAAGCCAATTCGTTGGCTGAGCTCAACACCGTGCTGGGCAAGACCTTCGCCGATGAGGTGGCGTTGCTCAAGTACATGAAAGGTCACAAGACCGATACGGCCCTGGCGATCTTCAACAGCCGGCACTCGATCAGGTTCCCGGACTATGTCCAGCGTGCCATCACCTAACCGGGTCCTGCTCTCAGCGGCCGGCTCGGGCAAGACCACGTTGCTGGTTCGGCAGGCCTTGGAGCGGCCTGGGCGCCGCATCGCGATTGTTACCTACACGCTGGAGAACCTTGAAGAGATCCGGCGCTCGTTTGAGGTTCACGCGGGCGCGGTCCCCGCGCATGTCACCTTGCACAGCTGGTATGGCTTTCTGCTGCGCGAGTGCATTCGTCCGTACCAAGCTGCGCTTTGCCCTGAGCCTCGCATCGAGACGATCCTGTTCGTAGAAGGTTTAACCAACAACCGGGCCCCACGCACCCAGGTCGCGCGACACTATCTGGCGGGTAACCGGATGTACTCCGATCGGGCGGCAGACTTCGCTGTGCGCTGCGATGAGCTGACCCAAGGTCAGGTCATGGCACGTTTGGCGGCCATGTATGACGAGCTCTACATCGACGAGGTCCAGGACCTGGCTGGCTACGATCTGGACCTGGTCGAGCGGCTGTTGAAGAGCGATATCGACATCACGTTGGTAGGCGATACGCGCCAGGCGACGTACGCCACCAACTATGCGCAAAGGCACAGTCAATACCGTGGGCCGAATCTGGCGGCGTTGTTCCAAATCTGGGAGTCGGACGGCTTATGCCAACTCGACCACCGGCTCATCAGTCTGCGCTGCATCCAGGCCCTGTGCGATATGGCCGACACGCTTTATCCACAGATGCCCCGGACCGAATCAGGCAATGGCGCGCTCACAGGGCACGATGGCATCTACCTCGTCGCTCCCGGCGACGTTGCTGCGTACATGCAAGAGTTTGCCCCCACAGTGCTCCGGCATGACCGGCGGCATGCCTGCGACGGACTTCCTGCGGTGAACTTCGGGCAGTGCAAGGGCCGCACCTACGGTCGGGTCCTCATCTTTCCGAACGGGCCGTTGACGCAGTACCTACGCACGGCAGATGCGGCGCGCATCACCGCGCCACCGAAGTACTACGTGGCCTTCACTCGGGCGCGGCAAAGCGTGGCGTTCGTGTATGCCGGTGCGTGCGTGTTGCCAGGTCATCAGCTCTATGCGCCGGCCAGCGCGGGCGCATAAAACCGCAGTCAGCGACCACTACTTCTTAAAGTTGCCGCGGTGGGTGGTTGTGGCACCGGGTACGGATCGTTCAAGCACAGCATGACCTGATCCATGCCGAATTGGTCGGCCAGCATCCCGGCGATCTCCAGTCGCGGGAGCCGAGTCAGGGGCGCTGGCGTGGTAGAGTCCGGGAGGGTAAAGTCCGTAGCTCTTACGGAGTTCTGCGCACTACGCATGAAAATCAGTGAGGCCGCCGACGCCAGTGGATGCCACCTGGAGACGATCCGCTATTACGAGCGGATCGGCCTGCTGCCGCGCCCGGGGCGCTCGGGCAATGGCTACCGGGTCTATGGCCCGGCCGACATCGAGCGGCTGCGCTTCATTGCGCGCGGCCGGGACCTGGGCTTCAGCCTGGAGGAGGTCCGCAGCCTGCTGCAGCTGGCCGGCGATGAGGAGCTTTCGTGCGGGGACGTGGATCGGCTGGCACGCAGCCATCTGACCGACGTGCGGGCGCGCATGGCCGACCTGCAGCGCATGGCCAGCGAGCTGGAACGGGTGATTGCCAGTTGCCATGGCGGGCAGCGGGCGGAATGCACGATCCTGTCGACGCTGCGCCAGACGACCTCGGTGGAGGCCACGCGCCAGTGACCGAACTGGACCGCTACCTCGATGCGGCCACGCGTCAGAACACGGTGCGCAGCTATGCGTCGGCGCTGCGGCACTTCGAGGTTGAATGGCAAGGCCACCTCCCAGCGACACCTGACAGCGTAGCCCGGTACCTGGCCGCTTATGCGCAGACCCTGGCCTCCAGCACCCTTCGCCACCGGCTAGCCGCCATTGCCTCCTGGCACCGCGACCACGGTTTTGTCGACCCGACTCGGTCGCCGCTGGTGCGCAAGGTGCTCAAAGGCATCCAGACCCTGCACCCGGGCCAGGTCAAGCAAGCCGCGCCGCTCCAGATTCGGCGGCTCGTCGAGCTCGATGACTGGTTGGCTGCAGCGATCGCTGCGGCACATGCCCGGGGCGACGGAGCGGCGGCGCTGCGCCATCAACGCGACCGAGCGCTGGTGCTGCTCGGATTCTGGCGGGGCTTCCGCGGCGATGAACTGCTGCGTCTGGACGTGGCCCATCTCACGCTGGTGCCGGGACAGGGGATGACCTGTTTCCTGCCGCGCAGCAAGGGCGATCGCCAGGCCGCCGGCGTCACCTACAAGGTGCCGGCGTTGTCGCGGTTGTGCCCGGTGGAGGCGACCCAGGTGTGGCTGCAGGCGGCCGACCTGCAAGAAGGGCCGGTATTTCGGGCGGTCAGCCAATGGGGCCAGGTGAGCGCCGAAGGCCTGCATCCGAACAGCTTGGTGCGCCTGCTGCGCGAGTTGCTGACCAGTGCCGGCTTTGCCGATGCGGGGCTCCACAGCAGCCATTCGTTGCGCCGCGGCTTTGCCAGCTGGGCCAACGACCAAGGCTGGGACATGAAGGCCTTGATGGAGTACGTGGGTTGGCGCGATGTGCAGTCGGCCATGCGTTACCTGGACGGGCGTGACCCGTTTGCCCGGGACCGCATTGAAGCAAGCCTGCCCAGTCCAACCGCGCCGGTACCGGCGATGGCACTGCCGGCGCCCGAGGGCAAATCGGCCCTGCAGCTGCGCCTGCGCATGGTGCTGACCCCGTTTGCCCGCACGGGCCGCGGCGCGGCCAAGGCCCGAGGCCGGATCGAAGAGATCTGCTTGGCCCCGTTCCAGGCTGTGCGCCTGAACACCGCCAGCAGCGAGTACCAGTTGACTGTTCCCACCGATCCCGACCGGGATCTGGATGAAATCCTGGCCACGTTGCTTGATGACATGCACCGCATGGCCGATACGCACCAGTGTTTCCTGGAAGCGTCTCTCAATACAGACGACGGCCGGCACTGGGATTGATCCCCTCCTAACCTCCGGATCCAATGGCTACCCTTCACGAGACCGCCTACCCGCGACTGAAGCCTGATCCCACCGCCAAGGAACTGGAGGAGATCTATACCCCCACCGCCGCTGAGATTGCATTCGCCAAGCAGCTGACCACCCAGCCGGGACCGCAGCTGGCGGTACTGATTCATCTCAAGCTCTTCCAGCGCCTGGGTTACTTCACGGTGTTGGCCGAAGTGCCCGAGCGGATCCGGAAGCACATCGCCAAGGCCGCCCGACTCGGGCGCGTATTGGACACTGACCAGCTCGAACGTTACGACGCTTCCGGTAGCCAGCGCCGGCATATGCCGCAGCTTCGGCAGTTCATTGGGGTACGTCCCCTAGACAAATCAGGCTTGGCCTGGCTGGACACGGTGGCAACCGGAGCAGCCCAGACCAAGCACACCATCCCGGACATCGTGAACGTCCTGCTCGAAGAGCTGGTGCACCACCGCTACGAACTACCAGGCTTCCGCACCTTGGAACTGGCCGCCATCGGTGCCCGCGAGCGGGTCAACCTGGGCTACTACCGCAGTATCAGCCACGCGCTGACGGCTGCCACCCGCACGCTCATTGACGAACTGCTGCGCGCACCGGAAGGGTCCAGGTTCACCGGCTGGCAATCGCTCAAGCGCGAGCCCGGCCGGCCCACCAACAAGGAAGTTCGCTTCTATCTGCAGCACATCCGCATGCTGCAGCAGCTGGCCGACCAGCTGCCTCCCATCGATGTGCCGGTCCCCAAGCTCAAGCAATTCCGTGCAATGGCTCGGGCCTATGACGCAAGCGAACTGGCCGAATTGGCTGAGGACAAGCGCTATGCGCTGGCCACCATCTTCATTCGCGCCCAGCACGCCAAGACGCTGGATGATGCAGCCGAGTTGTTCATCAAGCAGGTGCGCGGGCTGGAGAACACGGCCCAGCAGAAGCTGCTGGCCTACCAGCTCGAACATGCCAAGCGGGCCGACTTCCTCATCGGCCAGCTCAAGGAGATCCTGCAGGCCTATCAGTTCGACGGCAGCGATAGTCAGCGCGTGGATGCCATCGACAACAGCCTGGAAGCGGAAGTGTCGACCTTGCTGGCCGAATGCGAAGAACATATGGCCTACGCCGGGAAGAACTACCTGCCTTTCATGCTGCAACCCTACGGCACGGTCAGGCCGCTGCTGTTCAATGGGCTGGAGCTGATGAACCTGCGGGCGACCAGCCACGATGCCGGCATGGAGCCGCTGATCGCAGCGGTGCTCTCGCTGCGCAACCAGCGCCGTGAGCTGATCGAGGTCGCCTCCCTCTGGTTGGACCCGGAAAAGGACTTTGACTGGATGTCCAAGCTCTGGCGTCAGCACGTGTTCGGCAAGCGGGCAAGTGCAGCAGGCGCCGGCTGGATGCACCGTAAGTACTTCGAGCTGGCCGTGCTGGTGCAGGTCAAGGACGAACTGAAGTCCGGCGATCTCTTCATTCCCAGCAGCGAGCGCTTTGACGATTACCGCGAGCAGCTCGTCGATGAGGCCACCTTGGCCCAGGAGCTGGAAGCCTATGGCCAGGTGTCAGGCCTGCCCACCGACGCCGAGTCTTTCGTGGCGGGATTACGTGCACAATTGACCTCCCTGGCCGACGAGGTCGACGCGCGTTTCCCGGAGAACGTGCATGCGGACATCCTGGATGGGCGCCTGGTGCTGCGGAAGGGGCAACGCGCCGAAGTCTCCAGCGCGATCGCTACCGTGGATCGCCTCATCGCCGAACGGCTTCCAGAATTCAGCATCGTCGATGTCCTGATCGATGCCAGCCAATGGCTGGATCTGCACCGTTTTTTCCGCCCGATCGCGGGTACCGAGAGCCAAGTCGAAGATCTGCCCCGACGTGTGATCACCACGCTATTTTGCTATGGCTGCAACTTGGGGCCGACGCAGACGGCGCGGTCGATCAAGGGCTTCAGCCGGCGACAGGTCGCTTGGCTCAACCTCAAATACGTGACCGAGGATGTGCTTGAGAAGGCCATCGTAGAGGTCATCAATACCTATAACAAATTCGACCTGCCGGGCTATTGGGGCAGCGGGAAGAGCGCCTCAGCAGATGGCACCAAATGGAGCGTTTACGAGGACAACCTGCTGTCGGAGTACCACATCCGTTACGGCGGCTATGGCGGCATCGGCTACTACCACGTGTCTGACAAATACGTGGCGCTGTTCAGCCACTTCATTCCCTGTGGCGTGCACGAGGGCATCTACATCCTCGACGGCCTGTTGGCCAACACTTCCGACATCCAGCCTGAGATCGTCCATGGGGACACGCAGGCCCAAAGCTATCCGGTCTTCGGCTTGGCCCACATGCTGGGTATCCAGCTGATGCCCAGGATCCGAAACATCAAGGATCTGACGTTCTTCCGACCCGAACCGGGCAGGGCCTATAAGAACATCCAGGCGCTCTTCGGGGGCAGCATCGACTGGCAGCTGATCGCCACCCATCTTCATGACATGCTGCGTGTGGTGATCTCCATCCGACTGGGCAAGATCACCGCGTCCTCGATCCTGCGCCGGCTTGGCACCTACAGCCGGAAGAACAAGCTGTACTTTGCTTTTCGGGAGCTGGACAAGGCTGTTAGAACACTGTTCTTGCTGCGCTACATTGATGACAACGAGATTCGCAAAACGATTCATGCCGCGACCAACAAGAGCGAGGAGTACAACGGCTTCGTGAAATGGGTCTTCTTTGGCAGCCAAGGGATCATTGCTGAGAACGTCCAACACGAGCAGCGCAAGATCATCAAGTACAGCCAGCTGGTGGCCAACATGATCATCCTCCACAACGTGGAGGGTATGAGCCGGACGTTGGCTGAGATGCGGAAGGAGGGGGTCGAACTGACGCCCGAGATCCTGGCCGGTCTGTCGCCTTATCGGACCAGTCACATCAATCGCTTTGGCGATTACCACCTGGATCTTGAAAGGGAAGTGGCGCCCTTGAGCTACACGGCCAAGTTCCTCGAACACGCCCCATAGACGGGGAGATCCGCCCAGGCTGATGATGCAATCAGCCTGCATTTCAGTCGCTTAGGCGGCTTCTGGCCCTAGAGGTAATGATTCCCTGCCGACCCTCGAACTGGCTTGGATCGCGCACCCGCTGTGGCCATACGGCCAGCATCTTGCCCAGGTCGGACAGCTGGTGATCGGTATTGGTGCGGATGCTCATGTCGCGTCTCCCGGCCACTCCAGAGCGACAGCGTGGACCGCGCCGTCATCGATCAGGGTGAAAGCAAGCGCTGCCTGGGGTATTCCATCCACCTCCAGCCTGGCATCTCCGCCTTTACGCTGGGTGATGTCGATGACATAGGTGCTAGTGCCGTACCGATAACGCAGCTGGTAGCCCGGCCATGCGGCCGGAATGCACGGTGTGATCTGTAGACGCGTGCCGCGCCGCTGCAGACCGAGCAGGGATTCGGTCAGTAACCGATACATCCAGCCCGCTGCGCCGGTATACCAGCTCCAGCCGCCGCGACCGGTATGCGGGGCCACCGCGTAGACGTCGGCGGCCAGCACGTAAGGTTCGGCTTTGTAGCGCTGCACTGCCTGCGCATCCAGCGCATGGTAAATGGGGTTGATCAGCCCGGCGAGCTGCCAGGCCCGGGCGCTATCGCCAAGGTGCGCGAAGGCCATCGCCGCCCAGACCGCTGCATGGGTGTATTGCCCCCCGTTTTCGCGCACGCCGGGCACGTAACCGCGGATGTAGCCGGGGTCATGCCCGGTGCGATCGAATGGAGGCATCAACAACTTGACGACGCCTGCGTCCGCATCGACCAGCTGCTGGTGCATTGCATCCATGGCCTGCGCACTGCGTGCCGGATCCATCGCGCCGGATAACACCGACCAACTTTGCGACAGCGAATCGATGCGGCACTCGTCCGACGTATGCGACCCCAACGGCGTGCCGTCGTCGAACCAGGCGCGCCGATACCATTGCCCGTCCCAGGCATGCCGCTCCAGCGCAATACGCAGGGTCTGCGCGTGTGCTTGGCAGGTAGCGGCAAAGGCGTGGTCGCCGTGTTGCACCGCCACGGCAGAAAAACGCAGCAGTGTGTCATAGAGGAAGAACCCCAGCCACACGCTTTCGCCCTTCCCTTCCTTGCCGACGCGATTCATGCCGTCGTTCCAATCGCCGCTGCCGATCAACGGCAAACCACGCTCGCCCAGATGTGCCATGCCGCGTTGCAGTGCGAGCACGCCGTGCGCATAGAGCGACTGCAGCGCGCCCGTCACAGCAGGCAGGTCGTAATACGACTCTTCGTCGGCCTTGAGTGCACGCCCGTCAATAAAACCAACCAGTTCATCGAGCACGCCGCTGTCAGCGGTGGTGTCCAGGTAGCGGCAAATGGCTTGCGGCAACCACAAGAAGTCGTCCGAACACTGCGTGCGCACGCCGCGGTTCTGTGGCGGATGCCACCAATGCTGGACATCGCCTTGCGGAAACTGGCGCGCGGCGCTGCGCAGCAGGTGCGCGCGGCTGAGCTCTGGCTGCGCGTGCACCATCGCCATGCTGTCCTGTAACTGGTCGCGAAACCCGTAAGCGCCTCCGGATTGGTAATAGCCGCTGCGCGCCAGGAACCGGCAGGCAATGGTCTGATAGAGCAGCCAGCCGTTGGCCAACAGGTCCACTGCCGGGTCGGGCGTGGTCACCTGGACGGTGCCAAGCACCTGCTCCCAATGCGTGCGCACGGCAAGCAATGCCGCGTGTGCGGTGGCCACGCCACGACTGCGCCGCGCCACGTCCAGCGCCGCATCGCGGCTGCTGGCCGCGCCCAGCCGGAACACCGTCTCCATGCTCTGTCCGGCCTCCAGGGTCACCGGGATCTGGATCGCCGCACATGGGTCCAGCCCTGCGCCGACCCGCCCGGACAGCCGCTGCCGGGACAGCCCGGCTGGCGCCTGCATGTCGCCATTGCGGCCCAGGAACTCGCTGCGGTCGGCACTGATACTGCGGCTGGGCGCATCGGCATCGAAGAAGGCGACGCGGCCGTCGAACTCGGTGTTGTATGGATTGTGTGCAGTGAGCACGCTGGTTGCCAAATCCACCTCACTCACCACGTGCAGCTGCGAGCGCGTGCGGATGTCACCGAGTACCCATTCCACATAGCCAGTCACGCTAAGCCGACGCGCGCGGCCGGAGAGGTTCTTCAGCCGTAGATGGCTGAACTTGATGGGCTGCTCTACATCGACGAACACCCAGAGCTCGCTGGCAATGCCATGTTCGGTATGGCTATAGACGCTGTAGCCGAAGCCGTGGCGCACTGTATAACGCCCGCTGCCGCGGCACGGCAGCGCCATCGGCGACCACACCTGGCCAGTCTCCTCATCGCGCAGGTAGAACGCTTCGCCACAGGTATCGCCGACCGGGTCGTTATGCCAGGGCGTCAGCCGGAACTCATGCGCATTCTCGGCCCAGGTATAGCCGGGGCTGCTGTCGCTGACCACGGTGCCGAATTGCGCATTGGCCATCACGTTGCACCACGGCGCCGGCGTGGTCGTGCCCTCGTCCAGGGTGATGCAGTATTCGCGACCATCGACGGCAAACGCACCAAGGCCGTTGTCGAACAGCAGCTGGCCTGCCTCAGCCTGCGCGACTGCAACTTCCAGCACCGACGCGCTAGGCTGATCGGTGAGATCGGCCTGCTGCGGCAGATGTTCCAGCAGCGGCGGCTGCGCGCGCCGGCCGGCGAGGCGCTCCAACTGTGCGGCAAGCGTGCCGTTGGCGTCGCTGAGGATTGCACGTGCCACGGTTTGCAGCAGGATCCGGTCTTCCTGCGAGATGTGTTCGATGGCACGCACGAAAATGCCGCCTGGGCGGTCCAGCACATTGGCTTCCGGGTCGGCGGCGATCAGCCCCAGAATGGTGTCCTGTAGCTGTTGCCGGTAACCGGACTGGCTCTCGTTCCAGATCACCAGATCCGCGCGCAGCCCCTTGAGCCGCCAATACGCATGTGCCTGTACGAGCTGCTGCACCAGCTCCACATTGTCCGGGTCGGCGATGCGCAGCAGCACGATCGGCAGGTCGCCGGAAATGGCATGACTCCACAGCGCCGATTGTCCTCGATGGTTATGCAGCAAGACGTCGCTATCGGCGCGCAATTGCGGGTCGACGAAGAGCACGCGCGCGGCAAGCCGTTCGTAAAGCATCGCGTCTTCCAGCGAGGCGTTGATCTGTCGGCGCGTGACCTGGCTCTGTGTCAGTGCCAGATCGAACACGCGGTCAGCCAGGCGGCGGTCACGGTATTTGTCGATCAGTGCGCTGCACGCCTCGCGCTGGGTGCCAACGCCGTAGACCATGTCCACCTGCGCCTGCTGATCTGGCGCCAACGCGATGCGGCAACGGATAGCCACAATGGGGTCAAGCACCGAACCTGCGGCGCCGGACAACATGCCCTGCCCGCTCAATGCCGCTGGGTTGCGGGTGCTTCGGCCACGGCCGACGAACGCGGCCCGATCGGTCTCGTAGGAGATCGACGCCACATCTGCATCGTGGACGGCAACCAAATGCAGCATCCACGGCTGCGCTTCGTCATGTCCACGCGCGCGCCGCGTGCACAGCAGCGCCTGCTTGTCGGCCAGGATTTCGGTCTGCACGAACAAGTTACTGAACGCTGGGTGCGCTTCGTCGGAGGCGGCCGGTGCCAACACCACTTCGGCGTAGGTGGTGATTTCGATGACACGGGTCTGCCGTGACCGGTTGCGGATGCGCAGTCGCCGCAGCTCCACATCGTCCTCGGCGGAGATGGCGATTTCCAGATGGCTCTCGTAGCCCTGGTGGCTGCCTTTGAACTCGGCCTTTGCATCCGAAAAGATCGCCTCGTAGCGCTCCACCGGTACGCAGGTCGGCTGATGTGCGGCCGACCATGTAGCACCGCTGTCCACGTCGCGCAGATAGCAGAACGTGCCCCAATGATCGCGGGTACCGTCCTCGCGCCAGCGTGTGACGGCCATGTCGCGCGCGCGGCTGTAGCCACCGCCGGCGGAGGTCAGCATTCCGTGATAACGCCCATTGGAGAGCAGCTGCAGCGCCGGTTGCGGCAGGTCCGGATCGCGATAGATGCGCAACGCCATCCCCGCCTCGCTGGGCACTGGTCGATCTTCGGCGTCGGTCAATCCCTTGAGGTAAACACCGGCGCGCGGCGCGCGCTCCTGCAGCAGTAATGCCGTTGCCTGGCATTGTGGATCGGCCATGAAGCGGGCCTGCATGGGCGCATCACGCAGCACCTGGTCGAGCGCCAGCAGCGCCATGCCCTGATGGTGCGACATGAAAGAGCGCACCACCGCATGCTGGGTGCCACGCGGGACGCGCGCCGGCGTGTAATCAATCGCTTCGTAGAGACCGAATTGCCCGCCAAATCCCAACCCATGCAGCCGCTGCAGATTGCGACACGCCGCATCCGGTTCGACCATCAACGCCATTGCACTGGCGTAAGGCGCGATCACCAGATCCTGGCCCAGGCCGCGCTTGAGTCCGAGCCCAGGCACTCCAAAGGCGCGGTATTGGTAATTGCGCTGCGTATCCACCGTGTTGTAGCCGGATTCGGACACGCCCCAGGGCACATTGCGCGCCACGCCATACCGGATCTGCGCCTGCACTGCGCCGCGCATCGAGCGATGCAACAGCGTCTGCGGGTAGCTTGGCATCACCAGATCAGGCATCAGATACTCGAACATCGAGCCGCTCCACGACAGCAGCGTCGGCTCGCCGCCGGTATCGGTCAGCGTGCGCCCGAGGGCGAACCAGCTCTCCTGCGGCAACCTGCCTTGCGCAATCGCCACGAAGATTCCCAGACGCGCTTCCGAAGCGAGCAGATCGTAATTCCCCGCATCCAGGCGGCGCTCGTCGACGTTGTAGCCGATCGACAACAACTGCTGCGCGGGGCGATAAAGAAAGTCGTAGTCCATCTCCGCCAAGCGGCCTGCGATCTGCGCCAGCTGCTCCAGTTCCTGCAGACGTGTAGAGGCCCAGCGCTGCGTGCTGGGCGTACCATCGGTTGCGGCCAGCTGCCGCAGCGTTGCGACATGGCTGGTGTGCGCTACCGGCGCATCTGTCTCGGCATCGGCCTCTGCAGAGGTGCAATGGCTCAGCTCGGCCAGCACCGCCTCACAGGTGTCCATTAAACGCTGCAGCCAAGGATCGGGCGCATCGCTGCCGCGACCCTGATGTGCTGCCCGCATCAGTTGGCCTTGCGCCAGCAGCAGCTGCAATGTCGCTTTGGCTTGCAGTACCGTCGGCACCGGTAGCTCACGCACCCCATCCAGTGCGTGGGTCATTGCGACCAGAGCGGCACCGTCACCATCACCACGCGGCTGCTCGGCCAGCACGGCAACGGTGTCAGACAGCCCATCGAAGAGCGCTGAGTGCAGCAGCGGCGCATCTGCCAGCGCCAGCAGGCCCTGGCGCAGGGTCAGCAGATGCCCGGCAAGGTTGCCGCTGTCCACGGTGGACACGTAGCGTGGCGACAGCGGCGCCAGAGTTTCGGTGTCATACCAGTTGTAAAAATGCCCGCGATGACGCGGCAACCCTTCCAACGTGGTCAGCGTGTCGGTCACCCGCGCGATCACCCCGCCCATGGTCAGATAGCCCAGGTCGTAGGCGGCCAGGTTGGCGAGCAGGCCCAGGCCGATATTGGTCGGCGAGGTACGGCTGGCCACCATGGTCTCCGGATACTCCTGCACGTTGTCCGGCGGCAGCCAGTGATGCTGCGCCGTGCAATGGGTCTCGAAGAATGCCCAGGTGCGCCTTGCCAATCCGCCAAGAAACACGCGCTGTTCCTGCGACAGTTGTGCCACCGGCGCGGCGGGACGTTCGCCCAGCCACGCCATCAACCAAGGCGCTGCCATCCAGCTCAGCCCCATTGGCAACGCGGCCCACAACGCCCACGGAGCCAACCAGGCCACCGCTGCGACGACCAGCGCCGCGGTGCAGGCAGCGCCTGCCATGACCCGATGCTCTGCGTCGCCACTGCGCGCACCACGTTCCACCTCGCTGGACGGCGCCCACTGCAACAGATGGCGGTGGGTAACTGCCATGCGCACCAGCGAGCGCGCGATGGCTGCCAGCTGCAGTCCGGCTTCGAATGGCAGGCAGGCAAGCACCACGCCAATGCGCAGCATCGATTGACGCAGCCCCACCGCCACCTGGCGCGCATGATGGTGCCATGCCAATCCCTCAGGAGGATGGGCCAGCGCATACGCTGCCGAACACAGCCCTGGCAAGAGCCATAGCAGCAGCAACCAGAGCGTCCAGCGCACGGGTGTCGGCGATGCCAACCAACCGGTCAACAACAGGGCGAAGGCGGCCGGTGCCACCAGACTGCGGCGCAGGTTGTCCAGCAACTTGCCACGCGATAGCCACGACAGCGGATTAGGCGCATATCGGCCGTCGCGGTCAGGCACCCACGGCAGCAGCCACGGCAGTAATTGCCAGTCGCCGCGCACCCAGCGCGCACGGCGCTTGGCATCCGTGGCGTAGCGCTGTGGGTGGCGCTCGTACAGGCGCACATCGCTGAGCAGCCCGGCACGCACGTAACAGCCTTCCAGCAGGTCGTGGCTCAGCACGCGGTTGTCGGGGAAGCGACCGGCCAAGACCTGTTCAAAGGTCGCCACCGCGTAAATCCCCTTGCCGATGAACGAGCCTTCGCCAAACAGGTCCTGATACACATCCGACACCACACGTGTGTAGGGATCGATGCCTGGTTCGATGCCGAACATGCGTGCAAACCGCGACTCGCCCCCTTCGCTCATACCGGTGCCAAGGCCAGGCTGCAAAATGCCGTAGCCGGCTTCAACGCGTTGGCCGGTCGCGTCCAGGCGCGGCACGTTCAGTGGATGCGACATGGCACCCACCAGCGCACGGGCAGCATCCCTGGGCAACTGGGTGTCACTGTCCAGGGTGATCACATAGCGCACATGCACCAATGCGGTGACATCGCCTTGCACCTGCAGGAACTCGGTCGCAGCTTGCAGAGCCACGTCCTCGGCACATAGCAGCCGGTTGAGGGCTTCCAGCTTGCCGCGCTTTCGCTCTGCGCCCATCCAGCAGCGCTCGCCTGCATTCCACTGGCGTGCCCGGTGCAAGAGGAAGAATCGGTCGCCGTGCGCATCGGCATAGCGTTCGTTGAGCCGCTCGATGTGCTGCGCCGCGCGCGCTAGCAACGACGCGTCGGCCGGCAGCGATGCCTCTGGCGCATCCAGGAAATCGGTGAGCAGGGCGAAGTAGAGCTGTGCATCGCGATTGGCCAGCGCGTGCACCTCAAGCGCGGCAGCCAGCTCATCGATCGCCGCCGCGTTTGCCAGCATGCTGGGCATCACCACCAGTGTGCGGCAGTCCGGCGGAATGCCCAGGCGCAACTCCATGCGAGGCAATGGATGCGGACGCACCCACAGCGTTGCCACCCAGTTGACCAGCGCGATCCCCAGCTCGCTGGCGGCCAGCACCGCAAGGCCGGCGACAGACCACCACACAGCCGACGGCAAGGCCGGCAGCCATCGCATCAGGAGGCCGGCCCATAGCAGCGAGATCAGTGCAATCGGCACCAGATAGATTGGCAGCGGCACCCTGCGTGCCTGCGGCCGGTGCGAGATCGGCAACGCTTGCGCAGGCGTATGTGGCGCGCGCAGTGCTGCACGCAGCGTGGGTAGCCCCGCATCCACCAAGAAATAGCCCACATGTGCGGCGACCGAGCTCCGGTCGTCGGCCCGCATCGCCAGCTGCAACGCGACCTGTGCCACTTCTGTCTCGTCGCCGCGGATGTGCTGCGCCAGCGATTCCACTACGTGGCGGTAGGCATCCCGGGTCTGGAAATCCATGCGCGCATAGACGTCGGCGGGATCCTTGCGCAGGGTCTGCTCGACCAAACTCATGCTCTCGACGAATTCGCGCCAATCCATCTGATCCAGAAAACGCAGGCTTCCGATGCTGTTGCTGATCGACACCTGCTCGGCGGCTTGGCGCTGGCTCTCGGCATGCACCAAGCCCTCCACGCTGTGGCCTTCGCTGGCCAACCATTGCTCCACCCATGCACTGGCCATCGACAACACGGGGCCGCGGCCTTGGATACCACGGGTGAGCTCAGCCACGAATGCCCCGGTGGCGGGCGGCTGCGAGCGTGCCATGTCGGCCACGACGGCCACGACATCCTTGGGCTGCGCTGCAGCGGTGGCATTGAGCAACGCTGCCCACTGCGCGGCCAGATGGGTATCGCGTCCATCGTGCATGATGTCGTCGGCGATGCGGCGCACGTTGTCGATCAAGGCCAGCCGGAGCACGATTGGAACCGCCCATAGCTCGCCAAGTTTGAGCGGCGCGAGCTGTTGATAGGCAGCGATGAAGCGACTCAGCGTGATTGCGTCCACACGGCCATCGCCATGCGCAACAACCTGCAGCCCCAGCTCGTAGACACGCGGCAGGCCAGTCGCGGTTGTCGTCTGCAGACGCGGCAGTTGTCGGCTGTAGCCCGGCGGAAGATGCAGTCGCGCCAGGCGCATGTGCTCTTCAACCAGATAATAGTTGTCCAGCAACCACTCCCCGGCGGGATGCATGCGCACCCCCTCAGCAACCATCTGGCTCAGCTGCACTGCTGCACTGCCAAGCGCCCGTTGATTGCGTCTGAGCCCCGATAGCAGCAACTCCCGTGCCGGCCCTGTGTAGAGCACATGCGAGGTTGCCAGCGCACGTGCCAGACCCTCCATTTGTTCATCGCCGAGCAGGGCTGCGCTGGGAATTCCAGCATTACGCGCCGACTGTGTTGGTAGTGCTGCTGGTTGGATAATCGACTGCCACCAGAGAGAAAACGCAGAAGCCTTCCGTGGTGGAAGCATGGAGACAGGACCTGTGCGGCGTGAGCGCCGCTAGAGCCAGGATCATGCGCGCTAGCGCCAGGTGGCATGTGAAGGCTTCAGGACAGTGGCTGACATTGGGTCAGGCGCCAGAGGCATTCGCTTGCAGTGCCGTTGCGCGGGGCAGATCAGCCGGAGTGCGGGAGAGCTGTGCGATCTTGGTAAGCGATGTCCCGTTTCGAACCTTCGTGCATCGTTGTATCGCTCAACGGATCGACTCTGTGGTGGTGGCGCTCCCGTGCAGAACCCGGCCCGTAGTGCTTCCTTCCATCGAGGGAAAATACTGCACCATCAAAACCTGGCATCAAACACCTAGTCGGTTTGTTGGCCCGGCGCGCTGGCAGTATCGCCAGGGCGGCACTGCGTATCCGCCGCTGGGAAGCCCAGGATGAAACGAGCGCCATGGCCCGGCTCGGAATCGACATTGATGAATCCACCGGCTTGCCGAACCGCACCGTCAACCTGGGCCAACCCCAGTCCGGTGCCCTTGCCTAACGGCTTGGTGGTGAAGTACGCATCGAACAGCCGGTCACGCACATCAGGTGCAATGCCTTTGCCATTGTCCTGCACGGCAAGCGTGACGTATTCGCCTGCCGCACGATCGTCGGCGTCGGTGGCATCGCTCGTCGTCTGGTTGCCCAAGGTGATGCGAATGTGACCGCTTTCCGCGCAGGCATCGCGTGCGTTGATCACCAGGTTCAAGAGCGCGCGCTCCAACGAGTGCGCATCGGCCAGGACGAACCGCTTTGACGCTTCTTGATGTAATTCGACCGCAACAGTACTTCCCGCCGCCTGCTGCAGTAGCGGCATCAGGCGCTCCGCCAGGTCGCCCAGGTCTATGCACTCGGGGGCATAAGGATGGTGGCGCGCAAACCCCAACAAGCGCTGCGCCATGATCGAGCCTTTCTGCAGTGCGCTCTGTGCCATCCCCAGAAGCTGTTTGTCCTGGCCGATGACCGACGCGCGCGTCTGCACCATCTCGATGGCCGCGCCGGCCGTTTGCAGCACGTTGTTCAGGTCGTGCACGACGCCGGCCAGGAGCTGGCCGACGGCCTCTCCTTCCTGCGCACGCTCGGCGACCGCTTCGGCCAGCCGCTGCGCAGCGCGTGCGATGTCGAGCTCGCCTTCGATCTCCGGCGCCGAAGCATTTCTATAGCTTTGCAGTTCCTGGTCAATCGCGTCTGCAAGCTCGCTTTGCGGGCCCAGCAGCTCGGGCTGGGTGCGCAAGCTGTCATTGAGCGTGCGCAGCGCCTGCTGGGATTGGCGCCGTTCGGTGATATCGCGATTGACCGCCAGCACCGCCTCGACATGGCCGTCGGCAGCACGCAGCGGGTTTGTCGACACCAGCCAGAAGTGCCGGTGGCCATCGTCGGTGGTGCATTCGGCTTCAAACCGCTGCGACTCGCCACGCGCCGCCGCAGCGAGCGCCTCTTCGATCCTGGGCCTGAATTCCTCAGGCCACAGCGATGCCCACTGCTTGCCGATGACGGCCTCCGCATTGCGCGCCGCGACCCTGGCCAAGCCGTGCGAGTTGACGAATACCACGCGGCCATCGAGCGAAATTTCCTTGATGGAATCCAGCGATAGCTCGACCATTTGCCGATAACGATGGTCAGGAAAGTCTTGCATTGCGTTCATAGCTTACCAGTAGATCACGCAGCCTTCATTTGCGCGACGTATTGTTGCGAGTCGATCTGATGAAGTCCTGCCTCATGCCCGCTCCAATCGAACGGTTGATCCTTGTGGTCGACGATGATGCCGGCTTGCGCGAGATCGCCATGCTGCTGTTGGTAGACAAGGGCTACGGCGTTGTCGCCGCTGCTGATGCGCAAGAAGCACTCGAGCTGATCGATGCGCACCCTGCAATCGCGCTCCTGTTCACCGACCTTCAGATGCCCGGTCTCCTGGATGGGTATGGACTCATTGCCTACCTCCGGGCCGACGGCAATAACCTCCCGGCTATATTGACCTCGGGCCTGGGATCGTCACCGAAGGGCTTGCCGCCGCGCACGAGCTTCCTGAGCAAACCCTACACCTGCCGCAATCTCGTGCAGAACATCGAGGCGTTTGTCAGTCACTGATATCGAGGCGCGCGCTTCGTCGTTTGCAAATGCTGTGCGATGAATCTCTGTAGCGATGCATTGCCCGGAGTTAGTGTTGTTTCTATCCGCGCTCCTCACTTGGCGTGGATCGTGTGCTTGATCGAGCGCTACGCTTAGCTAAACCGAAAGCGACGTCACAGATGATGAGTAGATCCCGAATCAGAGACCTTTAGCAGAAACATTGCGCGGTCGTTGCACGATACGTTTGTCTGACAAGTATGGGCCCTGCTTGGTTCCAAGGCGCTCCGGCCACGCGCTGCGTAACGTACGGCGCATCCCCCGATCGGGGCATTGGGCACTGCCCCGACGCGGTGTTCTGGATTCGTCGCGCAGCGCCCAGCATGGACGACACCGCTGGTGTCGTGAGATGTCATGACCTGGTGGTCCCCCCTCCAGAGAGATCACGTCAATGACGTCGTCCGATTTTTCGCGCCACAGCCACGCGCTCGTTGGCCGCACCCTGTCCCTGCCCCCGCCCTTCGGCAAGGTAGGCGCGTTGTTCTTCGGTAGTACAAGCCCCGCGGCACAGAGGTACGCAGCGCGTGTTGCGCGCGAGTGTGGTGGCGATCGCCAGCAACGGCTGGCTGTTGCAGATGTCACGGCCAGTGCGCAGCGGACGCTCAAGCAGGGAGATGCGTGATGAAGCCTTATCTGCTTTCACTTGGCGCCGGCCTGCTAGTCGGTGTGATCTATAGCCTGCTCAACGTGCGCTCGCCAGCACCGCCGGTCATTGCGTTGATCGGGTTGCTCGGCATCCTGGTCGGCGAGCAGTTGCCCCCACTTGTGCGTCAGCTGACGACGCGCAGCCACAGCGAGACCTCGTGGATCGGCCATCAGGTCAAGCCGCATATGTTCGGCCACCTGCCCAAGGGCGAACGTGCACCGGCGGATGTGCTTTCTGCGCCGCCATTGCCGCCGCCCAGGCGTGACAACGAGCACGACACATAAGAGTGGCCGGTGCAGTTCGATCTGATGCACACCGTGCCGCCTGCGGTTGGCTACGGCCGCCGCAGTTCTAAAAACCGCGCAAGCGCATCGGTTAATCCGCCGAGTCGTTGCAGATCCACGCAGCACGCCAGAAAGCCACTGCACCCATTCGGGACCTTCCGACACAAGCACTCCTGCGATGAACAGCGTGCCGACCGGCAGACAGCGCAAGAACGCGTTTTCAATACGTCACCACTCGCCGCAACCGCTTCGATTGCACACCCCTGCAAGCAGCAGCGTCCTCACCCCAAAGGAATTCCCATGCGTCCGATTCTCACCCTGAGCCTGTCCGCCGCGCTGCTATTGAGCGCGCTCACTCCCGTGCTTGCCGGTGCCGCAGCGCCGGTGTCGGTTGGCCCGCAGTACGACACCACGCACGTCTACGTTGCACCTAACGATGTGGACGCATTCGTGCGCAGCTTCACCGCCACCTTCGGCGGGCAAAGTACGCGTCAGGTGATCGCGACTGTGACGCCAACCCCGAGTAGCACCAGCTCGCAATTGGTACAGACGCCGGCAGGCACGGTATCGTTGTTCGGGTTTCGTACGCCGGTGCCGCACCCGTTCGGCAACGAACGCACCGGCTACCTGGTCACCGACATACAGCAAGCAGTGAGCGCCGCGCGGGCGGCCGGCGCGGAAGTGCTGGTGGCGCCGTTCAAGGATCCCATTGGCATGGATGCGGTGATCGCCTGGCCGGGTGGCGTCGCCATGCAACTGTATTGGCACGACACCGCGCCGCACTACGCGCCGCTGGCCACGATCCCGGAGAACCGCGTGTATGTCTCACCGGATCGCGCCGATGCGTTCGTGAAAGCGTGGCTGCAGTTCTCGCATGGAAAGGTGCTGCGCGATGACCGCCATGCGGATGCAGCACTGATGGGCCGGCCAGGCGACACCTACCGCAGCATCGCAATCAGCTCCGGCTTCGGCGCACTGCAGGTACTGGTGACCGACGGCCACCTGCCCTATCCGTACGGCCACGAGCTCACCGGCTACGCAGTGGACGATCTGGAAGCAACGCTCGCGCGCGCCACCGCCTCTGGTGCCAAGGTGCTGGTGCCTGCCGTGGCGGGGTCGGGCCGGCATTCGGCGATGGTGGAATTTCCCGGCGGCTATGTCGCCGAGCTGCATGCCGATGCGCACTCCTGATCGCATATGTCGTTCCGCCTGACGTTGCTGTTACTGCTGTGCCCCTGCACCGATGCGTGGGCACAGTCATCCATTGATGCGACTGCCGCGATGCCTGCGCGCCCGGCCATCAAGTCGAACCGCTGGCAGGAGGACTGGTCGCCACTTGCCGATCCCGCGCTGCGTACCCAGCCGTTCGATCGGCTGAAATATGTGCCGCTTGGTGACGCAGCGTATGCGTCGTTCGGCATCAACCTGCGCGAGCGCTTCGAAAGCAACCACACGCCTGCGCTGGGCATCGGCCGCGAGAGTGACAGCTATCTGTTGCATCGCCTGCAAGTGCATGCAGACCTGCGCATTGGTGCGCATTGGCAGGTGTTTACCCAGCTGGAAGATGTACGCGCCGTGGACAAACGCCGCATCGGCCCGGCCGACGCCAACCGCACCGATCTACGCATGGCCTTCGTCGCTTACACCACGCCACTGGGCGCGGGCGACATGAAGGTACGCGTGGGACGGCAGGAGTTTGCATTCGACCTGCAGCGGTTTGTGTCATTGCGTGATGGCCCCAATGTGCGCCAGTCCTTCGATGCCGTGTGGATGAACTACGAGACCGGCCCGTGGCGCTGGATTGCCTTTGTCAGCCAGCCTGTGCAATACGCCGATGCGCGCAGTTTCGACGATGTCTCCAACCGGCATCTGCGCCTGGACACCGTGCGTGTGGAGCGCCACGTCCTGGGCACCGACGAACTGTCGCTGTATTACGCGCGCTATCAGCAGGATGACGCCAGCTTTCTGGATGCCGCTGGCGATGAGCGACGCGATATCCTCGATGTGCGCTTCGCAGGCGTGCAGCACGCACTGGACTGGGACCTGGAGGCAATGGGCCAACGCGGCAAGGTGGGCCGCAGCCGTGCGCGTGCCTGGGCGCTGGGCATCAAGGCTGGTTACACGCTACAAGACATCACACTGACGCCACGTTTTGGGCTGCAATTCGATACCGCCTCTGGCGACCGGCATCCCGACGACGACCAGCTTGAAACCTTCAACCCGCTGTTCCCGAATGGCTCGTACATCACCCTGGCCGGCTACACCGGCTACACCAACCTGCTGGTGATCAAACCGATGCTCACCATCAAGCCAACCGCCCAGCTCAGCCTCACCGCGGCACTGGGTTTGCAATGGCGCCAGAGCATCGCCGATGCGGTATACGTGCAGCCGGACATTCCACTGGCCGGCACAGCAGGTACCGGCACGCACTGGACGGGCCGTTACCTGCAGTTGCGTGGTGATTGGAAGCTGAGCACGCACCTGCAGACCGCCATCGAAGCGGTCCACTACCAGGCCGGCGAGACCGTGCATGCCGCCGGTGGCCGCGACAGCAACTACATTGGCTGCGAAATGAAGTTCATGTGGTAGCGCTGTTTGCATCGCCGGGGTCTCGGCTAGGCCTGCGCATGCCGGTTCCGGTGTCTCGGTGTTGTTAAGTGTGCAAATACTGTCTGCACTAAGCCGACTAATAGTGCTAAGAAGCGCTGCTTTTTGCTCGATTGGGTGGCCTGGCTGCGGTTCCGCTGCGCCCACCCAGTGACACCGAGAAACACTA
>NZ_JBGOFY010000036.1:0-27842 GCF_041520885.1 Xanthomonas sp. NCPPB 2922
GATCACCTTCGTTGCCAGGCTCACCGTGAAGCTCAGTACCGACAACGAAAACACCATGCCTAAGCCATATAGCAGCCACTTGCTGAACAACGACTTCGTCGCCTGGAACAACAGGCACATGATGAACAAGGACCGAAGCCCACAAACAGCGCCATACCGATCTTGTTCAACAGCAGCAGTGAGCCCCCCACCACGCCGGGGCCTGCCATTCCCACCCCAGTGAACCAGCGCGCACGCGTCTTCTCGTAGTCTCGCTGCTGGTTGCCTGCAGTCTGCATCTGATCGATGCTCATCATCGCAATCTGCATCAAGCCCAAATTCTTGTCGATCGCATCGTAGGGACTTTCCGAATCCCCGGTCACCACTTGGGTAATGGACTGGCTAACACCGTCAGTCAGCGTCCAGTACAGTTTCGACGAACCTTCGGCCATGCTCGTCGCCAGACCGATGATCAGCGCCGCACGCAACGCCGTCACCACCAGGCCCATCGCCGCCTCGCGGGACTGGCCGGTCACGATGCGATACCCCTGGAACATGACCCACAGCGTCAACACCGTCAAGGACACAATGCCAATCAAGGCCGAGGTGCGCTGCAGTAGCGTCCACTGAAATATATCGATCTCGTCGCTGCAAGATCTTCATGTGCAGACAAGATGACCTTGGCAATGCTTATGTCAAATGCCAAGGTCATCGATTGACCCCTACGGCACGATCAAATCGTCCTGCTACGCGCCTCGGTTTCTTGCACCTGAGACTGCACCTGTGTCGTCTGGCGCTGGCCTTCCTCGGCCGCTTGTCGGGAGCTGTTTTCTAATGATTGGCTCTGCGTCTGGTCGCGGTCCACAAAAACCCGGCGCATCGCCGGATCGGTCATCTCGCCCTGCACTGCAAAGAAACCGTCACCGCTCTTATTCGGCGCAACATGATCGATGCGTTCGAGCCCACTGACTTTCGCCTCGAAAACGATCTGACCAGCTGCTTGCTCAAGCTCTTTGCGGTTGGCGAAACCGCCACGCTCGCCTAGCGCTTCGAGCTTACTCACTGCTCCGTTGTACATCGCGTTATCTGGATGACGAGGGTCGGAAAGCAGGGGACCAGATGCTGACTGTGCCTGTGCAGCGGGAGCAGCCGTCTGCTCGGCTTGCCTGGCCGTTTGCTGCGACAGTGCCTGCCCCAAGGCTGCCTGCGTCTGGTTACCCACCACACCATCTACCTGCAAACCACGCTCGCGCTGGAATTGCTCGACCGCGTATTTGGTGTTGCCGCCGAAGTCGCCATCAGGGTGCAGCGGCTTGCCGTCGCGGCCGGTTGCGCCGAGCTGAGCAAGCTGGCCTTGCAACTGCTTCACCGACTCACCGCGCTCGCCCTGTTCTAGTTTGCCATCGTGCGATTTCACGGCGTGATGGGAGGTCGAACTGGGCGCTATGCTGGCTTTGAGATCAACACCATCGCGCTTGACGCTCTCGATCAAATCAGGAACACGACGCTCCCAACTTTCCGCGTGCCGTTGGCAGTCTTTGGCTGCTTCAATACTCCAAGGTTTGCTGGGCGTAACACCATTTACTACACGCCTAGCATTATAGAAGTCGTGGCTATCGGCATCAATATAGCGATCAAGAGGCTTGCCAGTAAACAAGCCATCGCGCATACCAACAACCAATACCTTTGCGGCGATTTCTGGATCCTTCGCCATATCTGGATTGCGGACCATTTCACCATTCAGGCCCAGCAACTTGTCAAACTTTGCATAATTGTAGTCATGGGTGAGATGCACGTAGCCACGGCCATAAAATTCTTCGCCGCCGCTATATCCAAGCTTGCGCGCTTGGCTACGCCCGAAATCTTCTTCAGGCGCCTGAAAGTTACGCGTCTCATGCTGAGCCGTCGCCAACATGTACGATATTTGCTTTGGATCGGTCACACCGTTCTCAAGCGCGGTTTTGACGATCAATCTAACGGAATATTCTCGATCCACACCAAAGCCTTCGGTGCTCCGGCCACGTCCATCACTCATAGTATTCTCCGTACGTGCATGTCATTAGAATTTGTTGTTGCATCATCGGCACTACAAACCCGAAGATGCGTTGCATGTACTCACTACAAACTACCACCCACTTCCTATTTAGTTACCTCCTTCATCTCACCGTTTTGAAGTCGCTCGATCCGTTTCTTCGGGTTGGCCGGATCATTCGTGTCTTCGGTTACCCGCTCTATCAGCACTGCCTCGTCCTTTCTGAGTTCGTAGGTATCAAAAACATGGATACAGCATCCATCCCCAGAAGTAGACGTCAGTAGATTTCCTTTCACGGAGAATAAGCCATTGGCCATTACCGTGATATCGGAAAGCGACTGATTGAAGACAAGGCGTCTTTGCGCAGAATCGAAAAGATAGACACTGTAAGAGGGGCCACCATAACCACCCTCTTTTCCAGACCACACCACTACATCTTCGTGTCCATCGCCATTGATATCGGCCAAAATGATTGAGTGGCGGTTTTTCTTGTAAGTGTCGTCTAGCGGACCATGATAGAACGTGGAATTGCTATCCACGTACAATGCCTCAGGCTCGACAGAAATTGCCCTGACTCCCGGAAATGCCACCTCCACGACCGGCGAACGGTTACATAGCATGATCCCTGGACTATCTTCGTTGCAGCTCTGCGCTTTGATTGAAACAGCGATACCGCTGATATCTGCTCTTATCTCGCCCTGACCATTGAGTGTGGCATTAACGGTTGACGGCATTTTCAAATCCTTTTGCGGCGAGGATTCAGGCTTTTTACCAACTTCCGCTCCGTCAGTCTCTGCGGACGGAGCATTGCTAGGACTGCACGCTGTGATCGAGACGACACAACCTAAGTACAGCGCCCCCACCAAAGCTCTGGCTAGTGCACGCTCCAACATAGAAAACCCTTTTAATATTTTTTAAATATTGGATCAGAGCATCCGGAATACATTAATTTACAGTCCTTGCCACCACTTTTTTCACACCTGCTTGTAGCCAGATCAACTGCCCGCTCTTTTGTAGCAGAAGCCTGAGAGAAACCTCTCGTATCGCTTGAAACAAGAGCAGCACATTGGTTTTTATAAACAAAATCAACCTCGCAATCAGAAGCCCCCCCTAAAGAGCATTGATAAAGTGCAGAGTTCTTAGCATCCTCTTGTGATAGCTTACCAACCACTGCGCCAGACTCGCCTGTAGAGTCTGAGCCTGCAATTGCGCCCCACGTCTTTATCCATTCTCCAGTTGGCCGAGGAGGCGGAGATGCAATTTCCCCCCTTGAAGTTCCTGAATCGGGTCCACATTGTGGGCTACCGGGTGCGACACCATTTGGACATGCGGTTTGTCCAAAAGCTGGGAAGGAATTAAATACAAAAAAAATGAAACCGTAAAAAAATATTCTAATTCTCATAAAAATAACCTTATTTTTTACAATTTCGTCAGTTATTTCGTGGCGATACCGCGGCTACCAGCTGCAGGCTCCTGAGATGGAGCAGGCTCGGTCCGCATAACGGTATTTCTACGTCCATGATCTGCACCAGAGTCATTACGCTCCTTAGCAGGCTCCGAAGGCTGATAAGGCCTACCAGCCCCCGGCTCCTGATTGGCCCGGTCAAGCTGCCCCAGCGCCGAGTACGCCGTGAACTGACCCAGCGTGCCCTGGAAGAAGGCCGCTGCCATCGGTGGTGCGGTCACAATTAGAGTTGTCATCACCAGGCCAAGCCCTCCTTGTTGCAATGCCATGCTGCTGATGCCCTCGCCACTGTTTCCTGGCATCGCGTACTTCACCAGGAATGCGACAGCCACTGCGCCGATCACCTTCGTTGCCAGGCTCACCGTGAAGCTCAGCACCGACAACGAAAACACCATACCTAACCCATATAGCAGCCACTTGCTGAACAACGACTTCGTCGCCTGGAACAACAGGCACATGATGAACAAGGGACCGAAGCCCACAAACAGCGCCATACCGATCTTGTTCAACAGCAGCAGTGAGCCCCCCACCACGCCGGGGCCTGCCATTCCCACCCCGGTGAACCAGCGCGCACGCGTCTTCTCGTCGTCTCGCTGTTGGTTGCCTGCAGTCTGGATCTGATCGATGCTCATCATCGCGATCTGCATCAAGCCCAAATTCTTGTCGATCGCATCGTAGGGACTTTCCGAATCCCCGGTCACCACTTGGGTAATGGACTGACTAACACCGTCAGTCAGCGTCCAGTACAGTTTCGACGAACCTTCGGCCATGCTCGTCGCCAGACCGATGATCAGCGCCGCGCGCAACGCCGTCACCACCAAGCCCATTGCCGCCTCGCGGGACTGGCCGGTCACAATGCGATACCCCTGGAACATGACCCACAGCGTCAACACCGTCAAGGACACAATGCCAATCAAGGCCGAGGTGCGCTGCAGTAGCGTCCACTGAAATATATCGATCTCGTCGCGCAGGAAATCGTTGATCAGCGAGAAGAACGCGTAATTACCAAGACTGCTCAGAAAATCCATATGTCACCACATTCCACTGGACGGCCAGGCCGTGGAGCACTCGCTGCTCCGGGTTCGATTACACCTGCGACGGCACGCGCATCCTGCGCGTGCCGAGATCTCACTTGCCCAAATCTAATGGCTCCATATCACGAGGTCTGTCGGATCTGACCGAATCCAACGCCGCCTTCATGGCGACCCCGGCGACCACCGACTTGCCGAAATCCCCCAAGGTGTTGCCCAGACTCTCGAAGAAGCTGCCGATGCCTCCTTGGCTAGAGGGATCCCCGGAGGGCGCCTTCTTGCCCCGCATCGCCGCCCATGCCTGCGCATCCTGTTGCTTGGTCAAGAAGCCCAGCCGCGTTTGATACGCAAACATCGCCGATTCCATTTGCTGGCGATCAATGTCCATCAGTGTCTTCAGTGCGATCAGCTTGTTGGTATTGTCCTCCAACTTACCGAGTTCAGTGTCTTTGATCTCTGCGCGCTCTTGTTCGATCTTGCGCAAGCGTTCAAGACGCTTTTTGGTGATGTCGTACATCGCCACCATATAGTTGTACTGCGAATTGCGCGTGCGCTGAATCAGCTCGCACCCTTCTTTCTGCTGGGTCGCCACCGGCGTCCCCGCCGTGGTGCTTGAACAATCGGCAATCCCGTAGTCATCCGGCACCACCTTGATCTCTTCCTTGGGTTTGTCGACTTCTGTCCCGCTGTCCTTGTCTTTGGGCTTTTTGCCGAGCTTCAGTGAGTTCTGGATCTCTTTTACTTTGGTGTTGAGGTCTTTGTCGACGACTTCCCACTGCGCACTCGCGGCTCCGGCCATGCAGAACAGCACCAGCCCCATGAACACGCAAGAAAAATGTCTGAACTTGGTTGCCATGATGTTTTTGCCTCCTGACACAGATGAAGTTGATGCGTGGAAAGTGTGCTGCCGATGATGGGAACTACGCATCTTCGGCCTCCTTGTCTTTGACGGCTTTGCGCTTGCCCGAGCCCTTGCGCTTGGCATAGAAATCGTTCAACCATTGCTCCGGCGTCAGTTGATCGACGGTGACGCCAAGCTTGCTGGCCTTGCCGCCCAGGATTTCATGCATGATCTCGATGTTGTCGGTCGAGGACGAAATGACCGATAGTGCGTCATCCATCCCACGCAGGTTGAGCTGGCACACTGCAGACGCATGGCCTTGCTTGACCAGGAAGCAGCGCGAGCGCTCGTCCAGCGAGACCACTACCTGGTACTCGGCATCGGTCAGCTTGAGGCCTTCGATGTAATCGTCGCGACTGGCATTGGGGTTCGGCAGAAGCACCATTGTGGCGGTCTGCTCGATCAGCGCCGCAGCGATGTCGCTGGCCAGGGCGTCCTCCGGGCTCTGCGTGGCGAAGATGCCCAGGCCGTTTTGTTTACGGATGGTCTTCTGCTTGTTCTTGGCGAACTCTTTCAGGCCACCCTTGCCATCGAGGATCTTCCAGAACTCGTCCATCACGTAGATGAGCGGGCGGCCATCGATCAACGCTTCCAGGCGGTGCAGCAGGTAATTGATCACCGGCACTCGGACTTCGGCGTTATCGATCACATCGGTGTAGTCGAAGCCGATGATCGAGGCGCGCGTCAGGTCGATGGTATCGACGGGGTTGTCGAACACCCAGCCTAGCGAGTTACCAGCCGTCCAGCGACGCAGGCGCGCGTACAGCCCGTCGTCACCCATGTTGGGCAGGCTCTTGCGGAAGTTGCTCATACTACGCAGGTGCATGGGCGTGTCCAGCATGCCTTCGACCGCACGATAGATGTCTTCTTCCTCGCGGGAGCTATATTCGGGCTTGCCGCCCAGCACCTTGATCAGTTCGGCGAGGAACTGCGTATTGGCTTCATTGCGCTCGCACTGGAACGGGTTGAAGCCGGTCGGCACGCCATTTTCCAGCGCCAGATAATTGCCGCCACACGCTCGCACGAAGATCTCCGCGCCGCGGTCCTTGTCGAAGAAGAAAATGGTTGGGATCGGATCGAACTTCTGCACCTGGCTCAGCAGGAAGTTGATCAGCGCCGTCTTGCCGGTACCGGACTTGCCGATCACCATCGTGTTGCCGATCGCCTTCTCGCCGAGGGAATTCTCGGCCGGATGCGTGGCGTGGAAGTTGAAGTAATACGGCTGCCCGTTGGTGGTCTGCAACGTGGTAACGCAGTCGCCCCACGGGTTGTTGTGCTGCTTGCCCTGAGCAAAGTTGTGCAGCGGCGACAACCCGAGGAAATTGAGCGAACTCAAGTTGGCGATACGTGTACGGAAGCGCCAGTTGCCCGGCAGCTGCGCATAGAACGAGGAGGCGATTGCCAGATCTTCCTTGGCGGATACGAAACCGGCGTTGGACAATTCGGCGCGTGTCGTCGCGATCTGCCTGGCCAACTTCTCCTGGCTATCGGCATAGACCGCCAATGTAAAGTGATATTCGCCCAATACGAAGTTGCCGGACGCCACGTCGTCCATCGCCAGGTCTAAGTCACGGATCTGGCTGGACGACTTGTCGCCAGACGAAATCATCATTCCCTTGGTGCGTTCCAACACCTTCAAGGCATCGTGGCGCCCGACCGGGCTGAACGAATGCGTCATCACGTATTCGAAATCAAGATACTTCAGGCCATTGAGAATGCCCGGATAGGTTCCGTCGGCATATTCCTTGACGTTGAGGATCGCACCAAAGTGATTGATGCCATCCGGGGTGCGAATGACAAAATCGCCGGTCTTGTTGGCAAACATGTGCTTGCTGACAGGCAGATAAGCCGGAACAGGAGCTTGCAGCACCGGAACAGGCTCGTCGATCCGGTTGAGCAGGTAGCCGAGAAACTCCAGCGTCTCGGAAAACACCACACCATTCTTGGCCTCATACATGCCGAGCCGGTAAGGTGAATAATCCTTCAGTACCGCCTCGACGTTGGTGGCCAACTCGACGATCTTGGAGATGGCCTGCTCTTCCTCGGCACGGATCTTGTCAGGATTTGCAGATTTTTCGACTAGGCGCCGCCCCGTCACCACCGGGCGATAGATCATGCTGAAGTACAACTCGTTCTGCATGATTTTTTGCGAGGATAGCGCTGCGTAATACTCGTCGGACAACGTCTGATTGAACGATTGCTTGAAGCGCCCGCCCGTGCCAATTTTTCGACGACGGCGAACGTCATGAACCCAGAACGCGATATTGGCGAAATCCGGTGCACGCAAGGTTTGCAGCAACCGATTAAATGTGTTGTGCCGCTGTTCGAGTTCGAACTCGTCACGCCCAACGAAGGGCAGGCCAGCCAGATGCCAGATCAACAGATAGTCTCCACCTGTCGTCTTGACGACGGACGGAGCGACATGTGTCGAAATGGAAACAAATTCGCCGATCGGACTGTCTGGACTGAACATGGTCTTACCAAATTAAGAGGAAAAGCATCGCACCAGGAACTATCTAAAACACCAACCCCACGCGGATTGAACGCATGGGGTTGGCTAACTTTCTCAAGTGCTCATCGCGGCTTGCCCGGCGGGCCCTTGCGGTACTCGTTGGGAGTGAATACCCACATCCCGGAGTAACGCTGAAGGTTTCGAGCGCGCATTCGGAAAAGCCAGCGCAATCCAAGCAACCTGAAAATCATTTCGTCCCTCTTTGCCATTTGCTGCATGCCAAAGATGATGACGGGGATGGTGAACAGGTACCAAAGATTGATGTACATCCCCAACAGCAAGCCACCGCCCGCACCGATGAAGAAAGGGATATACGGCACCCCCAGAAACATCGCCGGACGGGTGCAGCCGCGGAAGAGGACGTCTTTATGCATAGTACTGAGCGATCTGCACCAACGCAGCACCGACTCCCGAGCAGTCGTTAGCAGCAGCACCATCCTTGTTTTGAAGAATCATGTTGGCGATCTGGCCAGCTGCGCCAATCAGAACACCACCGATAAGGATCGGGGAAACCTCAGAGATACGCTTGTGTGCAAAGGCAATTTGATACCCGGCCACGATAACCGCAATGGTGACCACTGCAATCGAACCCATGTTCAGAAGCTTCTTCACATTATTCAGGAAGCCGCAAACCTGAGTGTCCGTGCCACCAAGGCCGTTGCTTTCTGCTGCTGCACCACCGGCAACCATCAGCAGCGAGATGAATACCAGCGCCTTCACTGCCTGGGTGCCAACCATCTTGGCATCTGCCATTGTCTTCTTGTCGATTTCAAACTTCATGTCTAACTCCTTGGGAACAGAGGGGGTCCAGCAGCCGTGTCCTTGGCGATCTTCCATCCTAAAAAACAAATGCGCTATCTACTTGCGGAGCCGCCTGTGGTGCACGCGGCATTAAAACGGGATTTGCGGGTTGATCAGTCTGCGTCGAGGTCTGGGGTGAGACGGCGGGCAGCGCCACCCCACGCCCCTGCCCTGTCGGCTTTATCACATACAACTCGTTCTCCGCTGTAGGTGCCACGGGGGTGGCCCGACTCGGCAGAGAGTAAGGTGCCGAAGGTGATGACAGCATAGGCCCGGACGGTGAAGCCACCGTGTTGCCCGCCCCGGATAGGTCCTGAATACGACGCGCCACGATCGCATCTGCCAATTCGGCGGCTGCCTGCTTGAGCGGATTGGCAGGCCGCAACTGCACCTGTCGCGTCGGCACGACCGCAATGGGCTCGGCTCCAGAGGATGATGCTACCGACTGACGAATGGATGCATAGATCTTCTGGACATAACCGTGCTTGAAGCCGGTCTCGAAGTTACCGGAGTAGTAACAGCTGAACGACTTGCCCCAATTTGCGCCGGAGCGCGAATGGCACTCAGCCAGAATCCTCGAAGCAGCGACCAGATTGGGGCATTTGTCGAATGCCATCTCGTAACTGGTCAGCCCGTACTTCTGCAGGTTGTAGCGATTGACTTGGCCTAACCCCAGGGAGAAGTTATAACCCTTCTGTTCCAGCATCTTGGCGGTGGCGACTGCCTCAGCCAAACCCCGTGGCTCACGCACCAAGCGCCCGCCAACCACA
This sequence comes from Xanthomonas sp. NCPPB 2922, assembly GCF_041520885.1. Lineage (NCBI taxonomy): Bacteria > Pseudomonadati > Pseudomonadota > Gammaproteobacteria > Lysobacterales > Lysobacteraceae > Xanthomonas > Xanthomonas sp. NCPPB 2922. Next base: position 9,492 of record NZ_JBGOFY010000036.1, read on the forward strand.
CCGATGGCATACGGATTACGCGACGACTCGACACGGACAACGTGCTGCATCACCTCGCCAGGAACAGCAAGTCCAGTGCACCCCATCAGTTCCATGCCAGGCAACATGTCATTACTCCTTGCAAAACCAAACCAGCCCTAACGAAAGAATTTGCCCCTCAACCGCCGCGCAAGGTTCTCAGAGGATCGAAGTCGATGCCCGTGATGAACCGGCGCCCGGCGTGTGCCTTGATGTGAACCACGATGTCGATCGTCATTCGCAGCAAACGCTTGATCACTTCGAACTCCAGACCGGAGCCTTCGTTGGATGCCTTCACCATCAAGGCCAACTGGTCCCAGGTCTGCTCGACGCTACCGGCGTGGCAACTGGTGATGGAACCCGGATGTCCCGATGCGCAGTTACGGATGAAGTAGAACGACTCATCACCACGCAACTCGGCCAGGATGATGCGATCCGGTTTCATGCGCAGGCATGCCTCCATGCAACTCTTGGCAGTCACATTGCTGGCGCTCTGTCCACCCTTCGAATACAACAGGTGCACGGAATTGGGCTGACTGATGAACAGCTCACGCGCGTCCTCGATGGTGACAAGACGTTCTTCGTTGGGGATGTGATTAACAAGTGCCTTCATGAAGGTGGTCTTGCCGCTGCCTGTTGCCCCAGCCACGACTACATTCTTCTTGTACAGCACGCACTTTTTGAAGAACTCGGCATAGTCACGTTTACGGCGCAATTCCAGCAACTCCTGGTCATGGTCGCTGACATCGGCCGACTGTTCCAGGACCTCGTCGAAGAAACCGTCGTGTTTATACTGCTCCAGCGACTTCGTATGCTTGGAAGGCAACCGGATCGTGATGGATACCTTGCCGGCGTCGCATGCCGGCGGCATCACGAACTGTGCGCGCTGCCCCGTCGGAAAAGTCAGTGATACCACCGGGTCGGCGTCGGTGATACGTTGCCCGGTATTGCTCTCGTTAACGACTGCAGTACAAAACTGCCGAGCACGGTCGTAAGTGAGCGACGGCACATCAACCCGCTGCCACCCATGAATGGTCTCAAGATACAGCTCACCCGGACGATTGATGCAGATTTCGGTCACGTCAGGCGAGTTCAGGTAATCCAGGATTCCCAGCACTGAGTACTGGTAATCCAGGAAGTCATTCGAGATGCGCGCTGTCGGGGAATCATCGATCGTCATGGCAACCACGTCATTCACTTCGGCAGGACCGCCGAGAAGTCGACGTCCTTGGCAACATAAACGTTCAACACGGTGCCCTGATTGATCGTCAAGGTAGCCGGCCGACGCCCAGACTTTTCGACCGCCTGCTCGGCGAGCTGCTGCATGCTGCGAGCAGTATTACTCTCGAAGGGCTGCTGAGTGACGATTCCGCTGCCAACACCGATTGTGGTCGTTTCTGGACCATATTCGGCAGCCGCATACTTGAAGGCATCGCTCAGCAGGCTGATGAACAGCGCCGATGCAATCTTGTTGCCCCAGTGTGCGTTGTAGTTGCCGGGATGGCCGGCGCTACCCAACGTATCAATCCCGGGCCCCACCAGCGTGACATCCAGACCGGTCGGCGTGGTGACACGATCCCAGACCACCTGCAGACGCCGTGTCGTCGGCTCCCCGGCACCATACTGGCCCAGCATCTTGGAACCCTTCGGCAGCAGCAGGTTGTGCCCGTTGATGGAGTAAACCGGCTCGGTCACGATGCACGATGTATAGCCACCGAAATCGGAAATGATCCGGGTCTCGAGGATGCAGCGAATGTACGTCCCGCGCACCAACAATCCGTCCGGGTTGCTGATCGGCTTCGCCAGTGTTACAGCATTATCCTCCTCTCCGGGCGCAGCTGGCGGGCCAGCTTGCCCGGGCATGCCTGCGCCGTTCGCAGCGGATTCGGCGAGGATTCGGCGCTCCAACAATGTCGGACCGCGCTGACGCTCAGGCGCAGAACTTGTGTCTTCGCTCTCGTCGGTGGGCATCGGCGGCAATGGTGGCAGACTCGGCTGCTGCGCGAGAGGCACGGGTGCCTCTTCGACGGGCGCAGTCATATTCTGTGGCAGCGCGGGGGCCACAACAGTCTCGGCGCGCGGCTTCGGCGGCGCCGAATCGTCCCCGCTTTGCGTCGCCAGCCAGAAAATGACGAGAATCAGCAGGGCCGCGATGGCCGCCAGGAAGACAAGCGCCTTACGATTCAGCCGTTTGATGTCGCTGGAGCGCAGCACCGGTTCATTGGCGTCCAGGTCAGGCGCGGCACCTGCCTGCTGACGCGCATAGTACGGATTATTGCGCTCGTCGTACTCGCCGTTATGCGACGCTTCTCCGCGGTTGTTCGGGGAGTGATCATCTGGGCCGTTGGGAATATTCGAGTTCACTTTTGCTTGTTCCTTCGCAGACCGAGGACGTTATCGCCGTGGCGAACCACCAGGAAAGGATAGGTCCCATGCACGATCAGGGTATTGCCTTCCACCGTCGTATTGACGAGAAAATCCTCGGAGTGCTCTTTCTCGCGAGCGAAGACCGCCGGAAAGTTCCCGGTTGGAAACCGCGTCAGATCCATGTTTATGTACGTGAACTTGCCATCGTCGTAAACCCGGCTTGGAATCAGCCAGGATTTCTTGGTACGCGTGGAGTAATCGTAATCATAGTAGTAACGACGATCCTTCAGGATCTTTGCGTTCAACAACGGACCTTTCTTCGACGTGTCCGCATCTTCGACATTGTTGAAACTGGTGTCCTTCGGGTAGGTAAACACCACCTTGTATTGAACGCCTGCCTGCTTCGCCTGCTCGAGGCGCTGCCAATCCGTTGCAACCACCTTGAGTTCGAGAATGTAGGAGTGGGTTGCCGTACGAATCATCATGTTCGTATCGACGTCAACGTTCTTCGGCTTCAAATAAAAGACATTCTCGCGTCGTGTGAGCTCCCAGCCACCGGTGAAACCGGTGCTGTAGTCCAGGATTTTTTCGTTCGGACTTAGCTCGACCTGAGTGGTGATCCCCAGACCCGTACGTACCTGGTAGATACGATCGGGCGCATACTCATATTCCTGAACAACCTGGGCTGCAGCTGAGAAAGCACAGAGTGCAAGTGGCAGCGCTAAAAATAACGCAGCCCTGTACCGGTTAAAAAGTTTCATCGACCGCTTGCTCCATTGACATTATTCGGCGTCCCTTGGGGTTGAATCGCAGGCTGACCCGCCGGCTGCATTTGATCCGGAAACGCGGGCTGTGCTTGCTGTTGCGGCACGCCCCCCTGCGGCAAGGCTCCTTGCTGGAGCGGAACGCCCCCTTGCGGAATCGCACCGGAGACATTTGCCGCGTTGGGATCGACAACGCCTGTGCCAGGCTGCTGTGCCGCTGCCTGAGGCTGCGCATTGATGACAGCACCAGTGGCAGGCGCTGCTGGCAGCGAGGAGTAGTCGTTATCGACCCGATAATCTGTCACCCGGAATCCCAGGGGATTTTCGACACGTAAGCTATCACTCATCTCCAGATTGTCCTGATAGACGAAGCCCATGGTGGCGATCTTGTTATCGAGCAGCGTGGAGAGCGTTGAATTCTTGTCATATACGGTCCGCTGGAAGCGCACGGTCGCACCTTTGTAGGGCTGCCCCTTCCCGCCGATCAGCGTGATACTTAGGATATTGACGCGGACTGCGCGAAGCTTGCCGTACGTATTCAACGGCCGTAGCGGATTGTTTGAGGAATGCAGTGCGCGATATTCATTCACAACATTTGTCGTGCCCATTGCCGACACGGTATTCCAATCACGTTGACCGATGATCGACAAATCAAACGATTCGCGGGCAATGATGAAGCGTGCGATATTGCTACGCGCCAAGGCCTCACTCGTAGTAATCGTTCTCCCACCAAAATTCGCTTCAAGCTTGGCGATAGTGCTTGTACCCGAATAGGCATCTGCCATGACTAGATAGGGCACTTTCTCCTTCAACGGCAGCATGTAGTAATAGCCGCCCGCAGTCATGACGGTCACGACCATCGACAAGGTCGCCACAATCCACGCGCGCTTTTCACTGCGGCGCGCAAGATCAGCGATGCTCACCTCGTAATTAACCGCCTTCTGGACGGCCGCCCCGACTTGGGCAGATCCATCTTTCTCACTGACCTTCTTACGCAACATGTCTAGATCCGTCACCGTGGGGCCTTGTCAGGCCTGAAACTGTTGCCGCGATGGGTTGCGGGCATGGGGGAAGCATGGACGTCCTTGTAAATGTGATGCCTCAGGTGCATCGCATCAGTCGACGCTTCCTTAAAGCTTGGATCCGGTTGATACCGCTACGGGCTGTACGAGCAGCTTGTTGGCAGAGACTGACACCGAGACTCCTTGCGCGGCATACACCGCGCTCAGCTCTGTTGCGGCCTGCTGCACGCTGGTGGTGCTGATATTCGAAACCGGCGCAATCAGGGTGTAGTCCGACGGCAGGTTGTAGGACAACTGCATATTGGAATCCGCAGCCCAACGTTCCAGCATGGTCTTTAGCGTGCCATCCATCGGCGTGGCCTGATACGTGTAGGAGGTGTAGAGCGGAATTTCGGTCGGGGCCTCGTCAAAATGATTGACGTGCTTCCAGCGCCCGCCAAAGTCGGGAGCAGGCTTGGTCGCGCAGGCGCCAGCCAACATGGCAGCCGCTAACACCAATGACAGCTTGGACACATACATCGGATTCACTCTGACTTCTCCAACTCAGGAAATTTCGGACTTAATGATGGACAGCACAGCGGCCCCGCGCACCTAAAGATGGCAGAGCAACAAGGGCTTTGAGAAACCGGCTGGAAACGCGAGGCGCACATGAACCGCCCAGGCAGGCGGCGCAGTGCTGCGCATACGCGCAGAAGAAGTAAATGAGCACATCAAAGAACCATCCATAGCGTTACTCCTATACGGCCCCATCCGGCGCCGCCCCCTAACAAAAAACCAACAAAACAGGAATTCTTTGTAACTTTGCCCTTAACGGACACATGAGTCAAGAATTACCCATACATGGCCTCAGTCGATATGTGATGAACATCACACGCCGACAGAAAGCGTTTTCACATCCGTTTTCGGCAGCAGCCGGGCCGTGAAGTGCCTGTCTTCGTAGTAGCGGATCTTGTCGCACTTCACCGGGTGCGGGATTCCTTCGTATAGGAAGACTTCCTTCTCGTTGCCCATGGCCTTGAGCTCCTGCGGCAACATCAGCGCCCGGCGCTCCTCGGAAACGCTATGCGTCGTCTCACGCCCTCTGGTGACATTCTTCTTCTTGATGGTGGTGTACCCCAGCATCTCGGAGTAGTCATTTGCGTCCTGCTGCTCGCGCGGGGCGTAGAGGATCTGCAGGGCGTGGTTGGTGATGATGGTGCGCGAGAGGTCCTTGCCGTAGGTGGCGTCCAGCTGCGCCATGCTCTGGATGATGGGCAGCAGCCGAATGTTGTAGCCGGCCATGTAGGCAACGGCGGTGGAGATGATGTCCACCTTGCCGATCGAGGTGAACTCGTCCATCAGCAACAGGCACTGGTACTTGAGCTCAGGGTTGGACTTGGGCAGTTCGCGGGTGTTGAGGTTGATGATCTGGCTGAAAAGCAGATTGATGATCAGGCGGCTCTCGGCCAGCTTGTTGGGCTGGATGCCGATGTAGATGGTCATTTTCTTCTTGCGCAGATCCGTGAGCAGGAAATCGTCGGCGCTGGTAGCAGCGTCCAGGACGGGATTGATCCAGGCGTTGAGCGGCTCTTTCAGGGTACCCATGATGGAGGCGAAGGTCTCATCCGCCTGTGACAGCATGTTGGCAAACGCCGATTTGGCGTTGCTGCTGAGGAACCTGCGTTCGGACAGCGACTTCAGATATTTCTTGAGGTCGGTGCCGTCGCCCGACGAGAGACGGTAGATTCCGCCCAACGTAGGCGCCCCTGCCCCGCCCGGGAAGCCCAGTGACAGCTCCTCGTCCCAGTTTTCGAACAGATAAAGCGAGAACGCCATGAACGCGTTGCGCGCTTGGCTGACCCAGAATTTCTGATCGTCCGAACCGTCCGGGTACAGCATCGCGGCGATGCTCATCAGATCCGAGACGCGGAAGGCCGGATCAGCCGACACGTAGGTGAGCGGGTTCCAGCGGTGCGTACGGCGATCTTCGGCAAACGGATTGAAGAGAAAAACCTCGTGCCCCTGGCTGGCACGCCAGCCGCTGGTCAGATCGAAGTTTTCCTGCTTGATATCCAGAACCACCACCGATTCCTGGTACTCGAGCAGATTGGGAATGACCACGCCCACGCCTTTACCGGAGCGCGTCGGCGCGGCGAGGATGACGAACTGCTGGCCACTGAGCCGGACCAACTTGCCATTGAACTTGCCGACTACGATGCCATTCGGGCTTGGCTTGAACAGCCCATGCTTGGAAAGATCGGCAGCGCCCGCAAAGCGCGCGTCGCCATGCAGCGCTTTCTGCTTGGGCTTGACCAGCAGCACCATGCCGATTGCCCAGACGATCCCCGGCAGGCCAAAACCGAACGCCCCAGCCAACTTGATCTTGGTCACGTAAGGCGCGACTTCCGGAAGACCCATGGCGCTGACGTAGCGATAGTAGGTGTCCCACGCGTACAGCTTGGTATCCAGCCGCAATAGCAGCAACGTCAGGTAGCCCGACAGGCAATACCCGATGAGCATCGTCACCACGGTGGCGATTGCGGCGATTTTGAGCTTGGACACGCGCCCTTCTCCCTGGCTTGCTTCTGTCAGCGTTTAGCGACGAATAGTTGACTTGTGATCCAGCGTGTCGGACTTGCGCCCACCGCCTTCGCTTTCGACCAGTGAGTCGATCCAGACTTTGGCCTGATCCAGCGAGAGGTCGGGCGTCAAGCGCGTGCCCGCGTCCGTGACCACCGCATAAGCCACGACGCTGTCAGCTGCATAAACCTCTTCACGCGTGATGGCCACCACGCGATAGCCCCCTCTGGTCAGCACGGTGTGCTGGTACTCGTCCATCGCCAGTCTTCCTTTCCGTCAGCGCGGTAGGCGATGCTAAAGCAAGACGTGCGTCTGAGAAAGCGATTTCAACGCTGTCCATGCCCGGCCCGGCTCGCCATGACACAGCGGGTGCCAAGCGATCACGGCCCCAATACCACGAAGTACGATTTTTCCCGCATTTTTTGCGGCCTGAGGCAGGCCCTAGCCCATTCTTGACCAGCGCGAGGCGTTGGATGAAACACCGCCTTTCGCGGTGGGCTGGGCCCGAGGCCCGAGAGGACGGCTTGTCACCAGAATAAAAGCACCCGCAGACATGCAGAACTTTACTCGTTCCCAGGGGGTCACTTTGGTGTCATTGGCAGCCATCGCTGCCGGTGTTGAACCACTCAAGTCGCTGTGCCGTCTGGACTTGGAGTGGTGGGCGGTACAGGGTTCGAACCTGTGACCCCTACCATGTCAAGGTAGTGCTCTACCGCTGAGCTAACCGCCCGTTTCCTGCGTCAGCATTGCGCTGTGCAGGGCGCGCATTCTAGCGCAGGGATTTGGCTGCCACAAGCCCTTCCTGCGCGATCACGACGCAGGCATCTCACGCGAGGCTGGCCGCCTTGAGCTTCTGGATCTGGTCGCGGATCTGCGCCGCCGCCTCGAATTCCAGATCCTTGGCGTGCTGGTACATCTTCTGCTCGAGTGCCTTGAGCTTGCCGGCGATTTCGGCAGGCCCCATCGCGCGATAGTCTGCGGGCTCCTCGGCCACCTGGCGCGACTTCGAGCGTCCCTTGCCCGCCTTCTTCTCGGCCGCGTCTTCGCGCGCGCCTTCCATGATGTCGGAGATCGGCCGCGCCACCGACTTCGGGGTGATGCCGTGCTCAAGGTTGTACTCAACCTGCTTCTCGCGCCGACGGTCGGTCTCGTCGATCGCGGCCTGCATCGAACGCGTCATCTTGTCGGCATAGAGGATCGCCTTACCGCGCAGGTTGCGCGCCGCGCGCCCGATGGTCTGGATCAACGAGCCAGTCGAGCGCAGGAAGCCTTCCTTGTCTGCGTCCAGGATCGCAACCAGGGATACCTCCGGCATGTCCAGGCCTTCGCGCAATAGATTGATGCCGACCAGCACGTCGAACTTGCCAAGGCGCAGGTCGCGGATGATCTCTACGCGCTCCACGGTGTCGATGTCCGAGTGCAGATAGCGCACGCGTATGCCGTGCTCACCGAGGTATTCGGTGAGGTTTTCGGCCATGCGCTTGGTCAAGGTGGTGACCAGGACGCGGTCGCCCAGCTTGATGCGCTCGTGCACCTCGGACATCAGATCGTCGACCTGTGTGCCTACCGGGCGGATCTCGACTACCGGGTCGATCAAGCCGGTGGGCCGCACCACCAGCTCGGTGATCTCGCCGGCAGATTCGCGCAGCTCGTACGGCCCCGGTGTTGCCGACACATAGATGCTGCGCGGCGAACGCGCTTCCCATTCTTCAAAGCGCAATGGGCGATTGTCCAGCGCCGACGGCAGGCGGAAGCCGAATTCCACCAGCGTTTCTTTGCGCGAACGGTCGCCTTTGTACATTGCGCCGATCTGCGGAATGGTCACGTGCGACTCGTCTATCACCAGCAGCGCATCCGGCGGCAAGTAGTCGAACAAGGTCGGCGGCGGCTCGCCAGGCGCCTTGCCGGTCAAGTGCCGCGAGTAGTTCTCGATGCCGTTACAAAAGCCCACCTCGGCCATCATCTCCAGATCGAACTGGGTGCGCTGCGCCAGGCGCTGCGCCTCCACCAGCTTGTTCTGCGAATACAACTGCTCCAAGCGCTCCTTCAACTCTTCCTTGATGGTGTCGACCGCGCTTAAGGTGCGCTCGCGCGTGGTGGCGTAATGGGTCTTGGGGTACACGGTGTAGCGCTGCAGCTTGCGCAGCGTCTCGCCGGTCAGCGGATCGAACAACGTCAGTTGCTCGATATCGCCATCGAACAGTTCGATACGCAACGCCTCGGTGTCCGACTCCGCGGGAAACACGTCGAGCACCTCGCCGCGCACACGGAACGCGCCGCGCGTGAGTTCGAACTCGTTGCGTGTGTACTGCAGATCGGTGAGATGGCGGATCAGCTGGCGCTGATCGATGTGCTCGCCGATCGAGAGGATCAGGCGCAGCGACAGATAGTCTTCCGGCGCGCCGAGGCCGTAAATCGCCGAAACCGTGGCCACAACCAGCGAGTCGCGCCGCGACAGCAGCGTCTTGGTCGCCGACAGACGCATCTGCTCGATGTGCTCGTTGATCGAGCTGTCCTTCTCGATGAAGGTGTCCGACGACGGCACGTATGCTTCAGGCTGGTAATAGTCGTAATAGCTGACGAAGTACTCCACCGCGTTGTTCGGGAAGAACGACTTGAACTCGCCGTACAACTGCGCCGCCAGCGTCTTGTTCGGCGCCATCACCAGCGTCGGCTTCTGCACCTGCTGCACGACGTTGGCGATGGTGTAGGTCTTGCCCGAACCCGTCACCCCCAGCAGCGTCTGCTTTGCCAACCCCGCCTCGAAATTGGCCACCAGCTTGTCGATGGCCGCAGGCTGGTCGCCGGCTGGGGAATACGGGGATACAAGCTCAAAGCGGTCGGTCATGGAGCAACTCTCGGGGGAAGACAGTACGAAACAACGGAGGTCCTTGAAGGTAGAAACCTGACAGCACGCCAGGCCAAAGCCCCCTGCTGCACCACGCAATCACCGCAGAGACTGCTACTCCAGCCAACGGAGAGGCGCGATGCAGACAGGACCTCAGTCACCCGCAAAAGGGTACACGGCAACCGAGCTACTCATCGTGATGGCAGTGCTCGGCCTGCTTGCCGCAATTGCGCTGCCGAGCTTCAGCAGCCTGATCGAGCGGCAGCGGTTGCAGACCCGCGTCCACCTACTCACGGCACATCTGGCATTGGCCAGAAGTATGGCGATCATGCGCCGGACTGCTGTCAGCGTTTGCCCCTCCGCAGATGGAACCATGTGCCGAACAGACAGCAACTGGTCCGCAGGGTGGATCCTGTTTGCGGATCCTGCCAACGCAGGCCAACCAAGCAGCGCACTGTCCGTATTGAGAGTTGAACAACACGCGACGACGCAGAGCTTGAGTGTCACGAGCACAGCAGGAAGGCCACTGATCCGCTTCATGCCTGATGGTCGCAGCGGCGGCAGCAATGCCACGATCAGCCTCTGCATCCAGTCGGAGCGAGTGGCCGATGTCGTGATCAACAACTCTGGCAGAGCCCGATCCGTTCGCTACCCAGTGATGCAGAGCTGTCCGGCACCTGCGCAGACATAAAACAAGAAGGCCGCGACTAGTCGCGGCCTTCTTGAACATCTTGGCGCCCGAAGTTGGACTCGAACCAACGACCCCCTGATTAACAGTTAGCTCTACTAAGCAATCATATCAACGAGTTGCACCGGCTATTTTTCCCGGCGTCAATCGCCGGAGGCCTTGTGCGCACTGGGCCGTCCCAGCGATTTTCCCGCTGCGCCGGGCTCACTGGCCTGTCCCCAGGTGACGCGGACGGGAGGCAATCCTGGCCGCGACGTCGGCCCGAATTCTTGCCTCGTGGCGCAAAACCCACATGACCGTGCCACGCCGCCCCTGCTCGAAGCTGCTGCAGCTGCGAACAACAAGGGGCGCGAAGGGGCTGCCAGGTGGAGCCGGCCTCTGGCGGTCGAGTAACACATACCATCCGCCCGTGATCCTCTGGTCCAACCTGGCCACCTCTTCACCTTCCAAGAGAAGCGCCGTGGGGGGCCCATCCGCGTGCTGCCAAGCCAGGTCCCAGCAGAAGCCAGGCGGCAGCGCAGGCTCATCGCCGGCATCGATCGCGCTCATGCCGCAGCTACCAACATATAGAGAGAGTGCCGCTGGCAATCGTGCCTGTCGGCCAAGATGGCGCCGCGCTCGAGCCTGCCCTGGTCTACCAGCCGCCAAGGGCTCCCGCCGACCGCGTCGAGGGCATTGAGGCGCGCCTGCTGGGCATCGCGGGACCGTGACATCGCGGGGAGATCCAGTGAGCGGGTGGTTGGGCGGCGACTCTATCGCGCCCCAATCTCAATTTTTCAGATGACCACCGGAGAGAGGTAATTTAGGTAACCCGCCTAGAAAAACTTGGATTTATCTATTAAATTCAATGACATAAGATGATTTTTCAAAGGTAATTAAAGAGTAATCTTGAGGTAATCGGATTACCTTCTAAGGAGGTAACCTTATGGCCTAAAAAAACCCTTTAAAATCAATGACATTACTTTTTACGAGTCGGCAGATTACCTGAAATTACCATCAGGGGTAATCGCTAATTAAGCTTTAAAATCAATAACTTGAGGTGCCTCAAGGTCGCGAGATTACCTAATTACCTTCTCCCGATGGTCATCTGGAAATTCTGGCGGTCAGACTGTCCGCGCAGGCGCGCCGCTTGAGGCGCTACGGGGTGCGCTTCACGCAGGGATCCGCAGGGATTAGCGAGCTATCAGAAGCGGCGCAAGCGCCAGCAGCGGCTTGCCTGGTGAGCCATCGCAGGACTGCCGAAAAAAAGGGGGATGAAGACCGCAGGCGTGGCGGGGCGACGATTGCGCGCGCCAGGGCCAGCGCTAACCGTAGGCGTCGGAGTTTTCCTACTGCGTCAGTCGCGGAAGACGGGCAACATAGGAGGCTGCTTCTCGTTCCAACAGGGGCATGCCCAACATTCGCCGCCGGCCCCGCCTCCATCACTGGCGGTCAAGCGCAGAGGTGGGCATCTGATGGAGAGGCAGCGAAGCGACTCACTTGTGGGCACCTGTTCGACGCATGCTGGATTGTTGAGAGAAAGCACCTATGAACGAAGCAAAAGAAGCCCGCGCAACACTCCACAACGCACCTCAGAAAGGTGCGTTCTACATCCTCAGATCCGATATGGGCGGGGGCGGTCGCGGGCATGGCGTGGAGTTCGAGAACGAAGATGCGGTGCCATTCCCCATCGCTGACAGCCTGCCCGGAGAGCGCGCGGGGCTGGCTGCATTGAAGGAGACCCCGCGCCTGCGCTACGACAGCCGCATCGGCGACATGCCCGATGACCTTGATAGTGGATTCAAGGATTACTGGCTGGTCTCAGAGCCGCTGAAGCAGGTCCTTGAAGCTGCGGACCCGGAGGGCTTTGCCTTCGCGCAATGCGACTTCCGATTGGAAGACGGTACGCCTGGGGAGCCGCATTATCTTTGCGAGGTGGTGCGAATTATCGATGCCATTGACGAAGAGACATCCACCGTCAAGGTGTTGACCGGGTATCCAAATGGCAAGTACTACAGCCTTGTGGGGGGCGCAAAGTTGGCATTCAGAAAGGATGTGGTCGGGACAGCGCATGCCTTCAGGACACCGTATACGGCAGATGCCTTCTGCGATCGCTTCTTGCGCGACACATTGATTTCCCGGGGATTCGGCAAATCACCCAAGAATCGTGGCGTGCGGCTAATCGACGCTGCAAATTACGGATAAAGATTTCTTTGCATGGATTTTGGAGCAAAGATAGATGCCGGCCAGTAACGTCGTCCTCGAAAGTCATCATGTCGTTGAAAACACGTTCTTTCGCAAGCATGATTTGCTCAAGAAATTGGTTGAGCATGGCTTGATCGACAAGGATGTATCGACCAATCGCCTGTATCTGCCGGTAGATGGCAAGCTGGCTGACGAAATCGAAACCTCTCCCCACCGAGGACGCACGCGAAGGTCTTATACGGATGCAGTTGGGGATTATCTTGACGATCTCAGAAAATCGCCAGACGGCCGTATCGCCATGCGCAACGACGCCGGAGCATTGAAGCGCATCGCCTCCCAAGTCCACGACCTGCAGGACACTCTCAAAGTCGCCCTGATCAATGGCGATATGTTCGCAACGACCCCGGATCACTTGACCAAGGCCCAAACCAACGCGCAAAACCGCAGCACGCTCTCCGAGTACGAGCAATACCGCACTACCCACGCCGGCCAGTTGAAAACGCTGCGTTCGATGAGCAATGTCGAAGCCGAATGGGCCGCGATCACCCACTCCGAGCAGCGGATCGCAAAGGTGATCGATGACGCACGCATGACGGGCAAAAATCTGGTCGCTGTCCCGAATGAACGCGATGCCGTTATCCGCGAGTTCGCCGGCCGAGAAGAATTGCGCATGGCGATTGCGCACGCCGAAGATGCCGGCCGAATAAGGCTATCCGAGTCCAATGCGGCCTTGGTCCAGCAAGTCCTGGATGACACACCGACAACCATCGGCGGTGCTGCGCGCAGCATTCGCCAAGGCGCAGCCGCTACACCGCATGCGCCGTACACGCCAGTCTCGCAACGCGGCTTCGCCACCGCAGAGCTACTGGCCGGCGATCTATCTGCAGGCCAGGCACTGCGCACCGCCGGCCTACTCGCCACCGCCGCCGACACGGTGATGACCGGCCAACGCGCCACCCAGCTTCTTGGCCAGGACAACCCGCTCGCCGCGCAATCGGAGCTTGCGCACTTTGCCGGCCGCAACGTCGGCGGCTGGGCCGGCGGCACCGCAGCTGCCTACGCGCTGGGTAGCTCGGGCGCCGGGCCGATGGTGCTGATCGCAGCCGATGCGTATTTCTTGAGTACCGCTGGCGAGAAGGCCGCCGCGTTGCTCGACAACCGCGCCATCTACACCCAGACCGATCGCGAGGGCACCCAGTGGTCGTTCAATGGCACAGCCTGGGCGCGTGAGGGCAAGGCCGACACCACCAACGACGGGGTAGACAACCCCACCTCCACTCCCATCGTCGCCAGCTACGAGAAGGCACGCGAACTCAATTACCAGGCCACCAACGCCGCTGCCGCGTTGGCCTTGAAGGATGCGCCCGCTCCGCAGGATCCTTATCGTCAGCCGGCCAATGCCACTGACCGCCCAAGCCTGAGCAGCGCCGACTGGCGACGCGATGCAACGGACGGTCAGTGGCATCGGCTGGTCAAGGCCGAGATCTCTGGCGCCAATGATCGCGGCAGCTACGTGCAGGAAACCGCCTTGCCGCACCGCAAAGCCGAACTGGACGCGCAAGCGCAGGACACCATCGCCCGCAATATCGCCAACAGTCCCGGCGCGATCGCGGCGCGCTATGAACTGGCGCACCACCGCAGCGGCTGGGCGGCCGATGGCCTGCCGATGTCGCCAGCGGTGCAGCAGGCGCTGCCCGATCCAGATGCCTTGACCGCCTCGAACGGCCAGCGCTACTACCGCAACATCGAAGGCCAGTGGACCAGCAACGGCGCCCCACCCGATGGCAACCGCGTGCTGGAACTGGAGACCACGCGCGCGATGCTGCAACCGGCACTGGCCGAGCAGGCGCAGGCCATTGCCGCTCTCCGGCAGGCTCCGCAGGACGTACAAGGCGAGCAGACGCTCTACCGCTATCGCATCGTCGGCACCGAGTTGCAGCCGCAATGGCGTGAAGCGATCGAGCTGGCCACCCAGCGAACCCGTGAGGCAGAGGGACTCGCTGGCGATGGCGCGATGCAGTTGCAGCGAGGGCCAAGTGGTCAGTTTGGCGCCGACAGCCCGATTGCGCATCTGCAACGCGGCCCCAATGGTGTAGAGCGTGTTGCAGCGCTCACCAGCACCGAGGACATCCGCCAGGCGCTGCGGGAGGTGCAGGCGCGGCAGCAGCCCGCCTCCCCCACACAACAGCTGGCCTCTATGTCGCGCCCATCCGACGGATCGGCAGATAGCGACACGTCTGGCTCCAACACATCCTCCAGCCCACAACTGGTGATGGATATGCAGGTGCGGATGCAGGCAGCCAGCGCCGCACAGGCGCGTCAAGAACGCGACCAGCAGGAACGCCAGACGCAAGACCAGCAGCAGGCCCAGGCACGCGCACACGCGCTGCAGGAGCAAACCTCACAGGAGGATCGGGCGCAGTCCTCTCAAGCGCTGCAGGCGCATGCATTGCAGGAGCTTCGCCAGCAAGAGTCGCAACAGCTGGAGCAGCAAGAACGCCAGGCACAGGATGCCCAGCAACGCGAACAGGCGCAGCGCCAAGGACACGACACCCAACAGCGCGAACAGTCGCAACGGCAGGCCCAGGAGACGCAACAGCGCGAACAGGAAACACGCCACGCCCAGGACGCCCAGCAGAGCCAGCAAGAACGTCTCCATGCGCAGGATGTGCAACATCCAGAGCAACCGCCTCTGCACGTCCAAGCGGCTCCACAACGCGAGCAGGAGCCGGCGCAGGACGGCGTCTTGCGCGAGCCGCCGTCGCTCCACACTCAGGGCACATCGCCGCGCGAACCCGAGCAGCGGTCCACCCAGGATGACGTCGCCCAACAGCCCCATGAGCAGCAGGCAGAGCGTGGGCAAGCACATGCATCCAACGTAGCGCAGCAGCAGACGCAAGGCCAACAAGCGCAGGAAGAGCGCCCTCGCGAAGCCCAGCAACAGACAGCGCAGAGCGCGGCGATCGCGCCCACATCGCCGGCAGATCTGCCGCCGGTTGCGGACCTGCACAGCGGCCAGCAGCCGACCACGGCGCAAGCCTCGGATGCGCACCGCGATGCGTCTGCGCAACAGCGTGAGGAGGCGGTGCACGCGGACCTGGCCCAAGCAGCGAACCCGCCCACCGCGCCACCGCTCGCCACACCATTCGCCTCAGAACGCAGCGACGATCAACTGGCGCGGACGCCGCAGGCCCCAGCACAGGAAGCACCAAATACCCCTGCAGCGTTGCCATTGTCCGGCCACCTCGTGCAAGCGGCAGGGCTATCGCTGGACATGCCGGCCGCTGGCCGCTCCACTGACGTGCCCGAGGGCGCGGCCGATGAGCGCCAGCCGTTTTCTGTGTCCCAGGCAGATGAGCAGGATCCTCCTGCCACCGCTGTGCCAGCAGATCCGGACTCCTGGGAGGAAATAGCGCGCTCTGCGCGTGCGCTCCGGATCCAGGCCGAACAGGATCTCGAAACAGAAACCCGTATAGCAGAGGCGCGGCAAGCGCGCATGGCGCGCGGCGAACAGCCGTTTACCGAGCGCGAATTACGTGAGGGATACGACCCCGATGGCCCCTCAGCGATAAGGCAACTACCTGCCACGTTTACAGACACTGCGCAACGTGATGCCACCACCACGCTGGCGCAAAACGATGGCGAGCGGGAGGATCGACCACCGCCCGAGCGCAAGACCATCACCGGCGATCCAGACGTGGATGATCTGCTGTATGCGCTCGACTCCAAGAATGATCTGGCCATCGAACAAGCCCTGAAGCGTGTCGGCAATAGCGCGCACAGCAATGCGTTGGCACAACAGGGACATGAGCATCTGGACGCCAAGGCCCAGCAGGAAGCCCAGGAACAGGTGACGACACGCCAGGCCTTGGGGATGGACGTAGCAGCAGAGATGCAGACCAGCCGTGGCCCGGTGATGGTGATGACGCTGCCGCAGTTCGCCAATAATCCCGCGATGCAAGGTGGAGGCCCGCCCGGTGATGGAGGGGGTGGCGACGGTGGTGGCGGCGGCGGCGGTGGTGGTGGTGGTGGTGGCGGATAGCCAGAAGGCAAGAAACGCATTGAACTTACAAGAGGTCACCATGGACATGCAGAACACCTCAACGCTGCCGGACGGCAGTGAATCGCACCAGGCGATGACGGACTCGATCAAGGCCATGACGGCAGTCATCGCGGCGATGCAACGGCGAGAGCAGGCCCTTGAGGATCTCGTACGTCATCAAATGCAGCTTCTGCAGGCCGCAGTCAACAGCGCCGATCAACGCGTCAACCGGGTGGTGGAGAACGCGCTTCCCCGGCTGACGCAATTGAGCAATCAGGCGCTGACGCAAACGCTGGAACCGGCAGCAGAGCGATTCAATAAGAAGATGGCAAATGCAGAGCAGGCGGTTCAGCAGGCCACCCAGCGCTATGCACACGCACAGCACTCCCTGGAAACAACGACAACGCGGCGCATGTGGATCGCATCAATTGCCCTGCTGGTGGCGGGTGTCATCAGCGTGGTCGTCGCCGGCTACGCGCTCTACAGCACAAAAGCGGCTGTCGCTGAAGCCGCCCAACTTAGGGCGGAAATCACCTTTTTAGATCGTGTTGCTCGTGCCAATCTCGTTGCCTGTAGCAAGGACAGGCTATGCGCCGAGATCGACAAGAAAGGAGCGCGCTATGGCGATCGCGGGCAGTATCGCCTAATCAACCTGCGCTCAGATGCGACCCACTGAGCGGCGCAATATCTAAGGCAACCATCCCGTTCCGACGTAGTTAGATTCCGGTGCAATAAGAACGCCTGGGGAGGTCGGAACCTCCCCAGCCGTAAACAATTAGTTGCTTTGGGGGAAGCTGATGCCCGGAGACGTACCGCCAAAGGAGGTACAGCTACCGCGCGTCAGGTTGTTCTGCTCGAATGTGGTGCCGGCATCGCCCAGACAGGCCGGGGCATTTGTCGTGCCATCATTTACGGCTAAATTCACCGAGACACGCGAGCCTGGGTTGAACGACACTGTTTGGGTGTTGGCGCCGTTACCGAAGACGTTGAATTCGGACTGTCGCCAGATCTTGTTGATGTTCACTGTAGAAGCGCTCTGGCTCACGCTATAGGCTCTTCCATTCACCGAGAACGTCAAGGTGTCCACGCCCCCTGAGGTTGCCGAACCTGTCAGCTTGACGCCGCCAATGCCCGACACTGGCACCAGAGGCACCGTCACCGAGTCGCTGTTGATAACGCAGGCATTACCTTCGTACGCATCCCAGCCGGATGGGCAACCTACCGCGTTGTACTCCGAGGAACTGTCCGCATAGACCCAGCTTTCGATAAAGATAACCGGCTGAAAACCGTTACTGGAATTCTCATCTGAGTCGCTGGAGTAAACGTACTGTTGCCAGGTCTTGCATGAGGAAAAACCAAACTGCGCGCAGGCGGCGGGATTACTGGCATTGTCGGTATTAATCTGAAGAGAATATTGAACCACGCCGGTGGTCACTCCGCTCACGCTAGGGAACGAACCGACCGCCGAGCGGGTTAGCCTACTTGAGCGCGCTGCATAATCGCTGCCGTTACCGGTGATGAACGCCCTGTCGGTGGCCATTGTGGTACGACCCTTGTCATTGGCAAGGTGCTGCGACCCCATGACTACCTTCGGCGGTGCCTCGCAGCGCACCGCCTTCCAGCCCATGTCAGGAAAAGTCGAAATGAAGCATCCCGTCATCGCTGGAGTTTCTTGCCTCAGGGTCGTTTCCCATGCAGACATAGCCTCAGCGCGGCCAGCGTGATCGATCACGGAGACCTGCGTAGCCGCCCCTGCGTTAGCCGCGCAACCTACGATACAAGCGGCGAGTAGATACGACGTCCCCCCAATTTTGAGTAGCGCCTCAGTTTGGAGTCCAATTCCCTACCCCGAGGAGATT
>NZ_JBGOFY010000037.1:0-27231 GCF_041520885.1 Xanthomonas sp. NCPPB 2922
TAGAACTCCTGCCAGTCGGACTGATCGGCAGTGGTGGCAGGTGCGGTGCGCACCGGGCGCGGCGCTGCAGCTGCCACGGTGGTACGCGCCGCCGGGCGTGCGGCGGAGCGGGCATTGCCCGGTGCGCTGGCAATGGCCGAGAGCTGGCGTGCCACCGGTGCCTGCGCGGCGAGCTTGAACACGGCCACCGTTTCGGTGAGCTGCTGGGCCTGTTCTTCCATCGCGCGGGCGGCGGCGGTGGCTTCTTCCACCAGCGCGGCGTTCTGCTGCGTGGTTTCGTCCATCTGGGTCACGGTCTGGTTGACCTGCTCGATGCCCGAATACTGCTCCTGCGAGGCAGAGGAAATCTCGCCCATGATGTTGGTCACGCGCTGCACGCTGGCCACGATATCGGCCATGGTGGTGCCGGCCTGATCGACCAGCGCCGCGCCCTGGGTAACCTTGCCCACCGAATCATCGATGAGGTGCTTGATCTCCTTGGCCGCACCGGCCGAACGCTGGGCGAGGGTGCGCACTTCAGAAGCCACCACCGCAAAGCCGCGGCCTTGTTCGCCGGCGCGCGCCGCTTCCACCGCGGCATTCAAGGCCAGGATGTTGGTCTGGAAGGCAATGCCGTCGATGACGCTGATGATCTCGGCAATCTTCTTGGAAGAGCCCTGGATGTCGGCCATGGTGGTGACCACCTTGGCGACGACTTCGCCACCTTGCGAGGCCACGGCCGCGGCGCCGATGGCGAGCTGATTGGCCTGGCTGGCGTGCTCGGCGTTCTGCTTCACCGTGGAAGTGAGTTCTTCCATGGAGGCGGCGGTTTCTTCCAGATTGGCGGCCTGCTGCTCGGTGCGCTGCGACAGATCCTGGTTGCCCGAGGCGATTTCGCTGGAGGCCAGGCCGATTGCATCGGCGGCATGCTGGATGCGGCCGACGATGCTGGCCAGCTGTTCGGCGGTGGCATTGGCGTCGTCGCGCATCTGTGCGAACACGCCCTGGTACTGGCCGGTCATGCGTGCGGTGAGGTCGCCGGCGGCGATCGACTGCAACAGGCTGGACAGCGATTGCAGGTTGCCGTCGGCAGTGGACATCAAGGTGTTGAGGCTCTGCACCATCAGGCGGAAGTCGAACTGGAACTTGTCGGCATCGCCGCGTGCGGTGAAGTCGCCGCTGGCCGCGGCCTGCGCCAGGTGCTTGATCTGCTGGTTCATGGTGGACAGGTTGGTCTTGACCTGATCCATCGCCGCGGTGATGGCGGCCTTTTCGCCGGGCAGGCGCGGCATGTCTTCGCTCAGGTCGCCGATGGCGTAGCGCTCCACCAGGTGGATGGTCTGCATCTTCACCTTGATGTGGCTGGCCACCAGTTCGTTGGTGTCGCTGGCCATGCGGCCGAAGTCACCGGGGAATGCGGCGGCATCCATGCGGAAGCTGATCTGGCCTTCTTCGTGGCGCTTGGCCATGTTGAGCTGTGCGGTGATCAGGTTGCGCACCTGGCTCTGCATGCGGTCCATGGCGTGCAGCAGACGGCCGGTTTCATCGTTGGCGGTGCTGCGCACATCGTTGTCGAGAGACCCGTTGGCGATCGCCTCGGCAGCCAGCGTGGCCTGGCTGAGCGGGCGCACCAGGCTGCGGGTGATCATCCAGCCGAGCAAGCCACTGAACAACAGCACGGCAATGCCGCCGCCGATCAACATGGCGCGGCCACGTGCCATTGCGGCGGTGGCGTCTTCATAGGCGGTCTTGGCGCGCTTGCGCTGCAGTGCCGAATACTCGGCCAGGGCGCTCTGCCACGCTTCGGTGGCGGGGGCGGCTTGCTGCATCAGCATGGCCAGCGCTTCGTCGGATTTGGAGGCGAGCCCCAGTTCGGCCACTTGCGCGTTGGCCTTGGCGGCAGCGGCGCTGGCCGCATCGATCTTGTCGCGGATGGTCTGGGCTTCCGGCGATGCCGAAAACACGTACAAGGTCTGGCGGGTCTGTTCGTAGGCCTTTGCACGGTCCTTGATCAGGGCCGCAAAGCGCAGATTGTCTTCCTGCGAAGTGGGCAGTACCAGGTTGCGCAGCTGCACGGCGATTACCGAGGTGTCGTCGGTCATGTCCTGCAGGTGCTGCATGATCGTGATGTTGCGGTTGACCACGGTGTCCAACCGTTCGCGTGCCTGCGCCAGCGTGTAGAGGCCCGCAGCCACCAGGGCGCAGGACAACAGGATCAGTGTGCCGAAGGCAAAGCTCAGGCGCGTGCCCACGTTGTAGCGTTGAAGGAAAGCGATCATTTCGGGTCTCAAGCAGGTGGCATGGGAGGGCGGTAGCGCCCTGGCCAGGCACGCGTAGGGGAGGCGCGGCTGTCCGGAGCTGGGCAGACGTGGCGGCTGGGGCAGGAGTGTGCGGTGTGCACGTCATGCCGCGCCGGTGCGCGTTTGCTTGTGTCCGGTAACGGCGCTGCGCTTGAGCACTGAACAGTCGTGACCGTTTCCATATGGTTCAGCGTCACGGAGGTGAGCTGCGTGTGTAGATCGCTGCCGAAATGCCGTGTTTTCAGGCGTTTTCAGGGTGAGCGCTGCAATGGCTGTGCACGCAGTGCTCACGACGCGCATCACGGTTTGGTTGCCGCTGCTTGGGCAAGGGGCGGCGTCACGAGGCCTGGGCGGGTGCGCTGCCGATGCGCACGCGGTGGCGTAACCGCACCTGCAATGGTGCTGCAGCAATTGCAGCTGTCGCGGCACACGCCGGTAGGAACCGCAGTGCCCGTGTCACGAAGGGCAGGGGTGGCATGCGTGTTGGCGTGTTGGCGTCTGTGCAAATGATCCGAAGTGCGCCTCAGACCAAACAAGGCTTGCCCTGCGCAGCCGGCTTGATGCGATCGCGCCGGCGCTGTGCTGCGCGTTGCGCTTTAACGCAAGCGGCCCGGCCTTGCTGCAGGCCGGGCCGACTATGAAGGTGATGCGGCTGGAATGCCGGTCATCGGGAGGAAGCAACTGCCAACGCTCGCTTTGCAAGCGCCGGCAGCGTGGCTCAGGCCGCGCGCCCCAGTACCGGCCGTGCCGATGCGGCCTGCAGGCGGAACACCGAGACCGCATCGCGCAGCTGCTGGGCCTGTTCTTCCATCGCGCGGGCGGCGGCGGTGGCTTCTTCCACCAGCGCGGCGTTCTGCTGGGTGGCCTGGTCCATCTGGGTGATGGTCTGGCCCACCTGCTCGATACCCTGCGACTGCTGCTGCGAAGCAGCGGAGATCTCGCCCATGATGTCGGTCACGCGCTGCACCGAGCTGACGATTTCCTGCATGGTCTGGCCGGCCTGTCCCACCAATTGGTTGCCGTGTTCGACCCGCTGTACCGAATCTTCGATCAGCTGCTTGATCTCCTTCGCCGCACCGGCCGAGCGCTGCGCCAGCGTGCGCACTTCACTGGCCACCACCGCAAAGCCACGGCCCTGTTCGCCGGCACGCGCAGCTTCCACCGCGGCGTTCAGTGCCAGGATATTGGTCTGGAAGGCGATGCCGTCGATCACAGAGATGATGTCGGCGATCTTCTTCGACGCTGCCTGGATGCCGGCCATGGTGCCGACTACCTGGCTCACCATCTCGCCACCTTGCGACGCCACCTGCGCCGCACCCAGCACCAGCTGATTGGCGTGGCGTGCGTGGTCGGCATTGTTGCGCACGGTGGAGGTGAGTTCCTCCATGGACGCGGCGGTTTCTTCCAGGTTGGCGGCCTGCTGCTCGGTGCGCTGCGACAGGTCCTGATTGCCAGAGGCAATTTCACTGGCGGCATCGTTGATGGTGTCGGTGGAGCGCTGGATGCGGCCCACGATATCGGCCAGCTGGCTCACCGTGGCGTTGGCGTCGTCGCGCATGCGTGCAAACACGCCATGGAACTCGCCCTGCATGCGCGTGGTGAGGTCGCCGGCCGCGATGGCCCGCAACACGGCAGACAAGGCTTCCAGGTTGCCATCGGCAGTGGCCATCAAGGTGTTGAGGCTCTCCACCATGGCGCGGAAGTCGTACTGGAAGCGTTGTGCATCGCCACGCACGCTGAAGTCGCCGTTGGCCGCGGCCTGCGCCAGCAAGTTGATTTCGGTATTCATCGCCGAGAGGTTGGCCTTCACCATGTCCATGGTGTCGGTCAGCACGGCCTTTTCGCCGGGCAGGCGCTGCATGTCCTGGCTCAAATCGCCGATGGCATAGCGCGACATGATCTGCGCCAGCTGCATCTTCACTGCGATATGCGAGCCGACCAAGGCGTTGGTGTCGCGCACCATGGTGCCGTAGTCGCCGGGGAAGCTGTCGGCGTCCATGCGGTAGCTGATCTGGCCAGCGTCGTGGCGCTGCGCCATCTCCGATTGCGCTGCCAGCACGCGCTGGAGCTGCTCCTGCATCTTGCGCATATTGTCCAGCAGCTGGCCGGTTTCATCCTGGCTGGGCGGCACGATGTGTTCGTCCAGCTGGCCGCGGGCAATCTGCGCAGCCACGCTGGCGGCGCGCCGCACGTTGCGGGTGAGGGCGGAGAGCGTGTACCAGCACAGGCCGGCGATCAGCAAGGCCAGCACCGACAAGCCGGCAATGGCTTGCCACATCGCATTGCGTGCCGCAGCCAGGTGACGCTCGGATTGCCGTTGCAGGGCTTGCAGCGAGACGCTGCTGAGTTGTTGCATCGCCTGGCCCACCGCATCCAGTGCCGCATTCCACTGCACGTCTGCCTGGGCATCGTTGCCGTCCAGGGCAGCGCTCAATGCGGCGAGCGCGGTCTTGGCCTGGGTTGCCTCGGTCTGCGCTGCGGCTGCCAGCGCGGGGTCGGGCTGCTCCAGCAAGCCCATCGCCTTTTCCAGCTCATGGCGGAAACGGGCATGGTTGCGTTGCAGCTGGCCCAGCTGCTCACGCAGCATGGCGGTGCTTTCGCCGGCCTGCGATGGGTCGCTGGCGGCATCCAGCCGGGTCAGCGACTCGGTTGCGTCCGGGCTGTAGATCAGGGTGGCCACCACCAGGTGGTAGCTCTCGATATAGGGGGTGTAGACCAATTGGCTGTCATCGCGCATTGCATCCAGTGCGGCGAAGGCGTGTTCGCTTAGACCGGTGTAGGCCGCTGCATCCTTGCCGGCGCTGCGCTGCTGCAAGGCGGTGAGTGCCTTCTGGCTGCGCTCGAACCCTTCCAGCGTGGCGGTGGTGGTCAGCAAGGCCTGCAGATCGTTGTCTGCGCGTGTTGCGGCCGCGGTGGCGGCGTCACCGCTATCCACATGTTCGGCGTGCAGGTCGGTGATCAGCCCCAGCATCCTGGCCAATGGCCCATAGCTGCGCAGTTCATTGCTGCTGATGGTGACGCTCTCATTGAGCTTGCCGCTATACAGCACCACCGGGATGACCAGGCCGACCAGGGCCAGCACCCCGATCAGACCGAGTTTGCGGCTGATACCCAGGTCATCCCATCGGTGCGTCCAGCGACGTGGGCATGGGAGAGCGGGCTTGGACGACAGCGCGGGCGACGTGGTCATGAAGAATTCTCGTAGGCGTACGCAGCGTATCGGCGGCGCCCGGTTGCCCTTGAGCCAGCCGGCCTGGAGGCCGGCTGGCTTCATTCAGTCAGAATTCCTGCCAGCTGGCCTCGTTGCTGGCAGTGGTGACGACGGCGCGTGGCTTGGACGCCGGTGTGCGGCCGGCAGCGACCACTTTCGCCTTGATCGCCGGGGTGACCGCCGGGCGTGACGCCTGCTGCAGCGGTGCGGCCACATAGCCGGCGTCGGTCTTGAACACGGCCACTGCTTCGGTGAGCTGCACGGCCTGTTCCTCCAGCGAGCGCGCAGCGGCAGTGGCTTCTTCCACCAGCGCGGCGTTCTGTTGGGTGGTCTCGTCCATCTGGGTGATGGTCTGGTTGACCTGCTCAATGCCGGCCGACTGCTCCTGCGAAGCCGCGGAGATCTCGCCCATGATGTCGGTGACGCGCTGCACGCTGGCCACCACTTCGCCCATGGTCTTGCCGGCGGTGTGCACCAGTGCGGAGCCTTCGGCCACGCGCTGCACCGAGTCGTCGATGAGGTCCTTGATCTCCTTGGCGGCGCCCGAGGAGCGCTGCGCAAGCGTGCGCACTTCCGATGCCACCACCGCAAACCCGCGGCCTTGCTCGCCGGCACGTGCCGCTTCCACCGCAGCGTTCAAGGCAAGGATGTTGGTCTGGAAGGCAATGCCGTCGATGACGGAGATGATGTCGGCGATCTTCTTCGACGAGGCTTCGATGCCGGTCATGGTCTCGACCACCTTAGCAACCACGTCGCCACCTTGCGCAGCCACGCTGGCCGCACCGATGGCCAGCTGATTGGCCTGGCGCGCACCTTCGGCGTTCTGCTTGACGGTGGAGGTGAGCTCTTCCATCGAAGCCGCGGTTTCTTCCAGATTGGCGGCCTGCTGTTCGGTGCGTTGCGACAAGTCCTGGTTGCCGGCCGCAATTTCGCTGGCCGCACCCTTGATCGACACTGCCGAGGTCTTGATGCTGCCGACAATCTCGGCCAGCTGCGTGGCAGTCGCATTGGCGTCATCGCGCATCTGCGCGAACACGCCGCGGAATTCGCCACTCATGCGTGCGGTGAGGTCGCCGGCGGCGATCGACTGCAACAGGCTCGAGAGCGACTGCAGGTTGCCATCGGCGGTGGACATCAAGGTGTTGAGGCTGTCCACCATCACCCGGAAGTCGTACTGGAAGCGCTCGGCATCGCCGCGTGCGCTGAAGTCGCCGTTGGCGGCGGACTGCGCCAGGTGCTTGATTTCGTGGTTCATCGCAGACAGGTTGACCTTGACCTGCGCCATCGTCTCGGTGAGCACGGCCTTTTCGCCGGGCAGCTTGTCCATGTCTTCGCTGAGATCACCAATCGCATAGCGGCCCATGATCTGCGCCAGGCGCATCTTCACTGCGATGTGCGAGCCCACCAGATTGTTGGTGTCGTGCGCCATGCGGCCGTAGTCGCCGGGGAATGCGGAGGCATCGATGCGGAAGCTGATCTGACCATCGTCATGGCGCTTGGCCATGTCGGTCTGTGCGGTGATCAGGTTGCGCAACTGGTCCTGCATCTTGCTCATTGCCTTGAGCAGACGTCCGCTTTCGTCCGTGGCTTGCGTATCGACATCGTTGTCGAGCTTGCCGCCGGCAATCGATTCGGCTGCGCGGGTGGCACGGCTCAGCGGCTGGGTCAGGCTGCGGGTGATCAACAGGCCCAGCGCACCACTGAGCAGCACCACCAGCACCGTGCCGGCCACCAGCATCTTGCGCGAGTCATCCATCGACTGCAGCGCAACCGCCGAGGCCTCGGACGCCAGCTTGTCCTGCAGGATGATGTTCTCGTTGATCTTGTCCTGCCAGCGCTGCAACGCTGGTGCTGCCTTGGTCTGTAACAGGGCGAGGGCTTCGTCCTGCTTGTTGGCCAATCCGAGCTCGACCACCTTGTCGTTGAACCCCTTGACCTCGGCGCGGAGGCCATCGATCTGGTCGCGGATGGCCTGTCCCTGTGGGTTGGTGGGCATTGCATACAAGGTGTCGCGCGCCTTGGTGTAGTCGGCACGTGCCTGCTTGAACGCTTCCACGAACTGTTGGTTCTCCTGGCTGGTGTTGGGCAGCACGATGTTGCGAATCAGGACGGCAATGGCGTAGTTGGCATTGACCATGTCGTTGGAGAGACGGATCTTCACCATGTTTTGATTGACGATCGCATCCACCAGTGTCCGCGCAGAGCTCAGACCCCGGTAACCGATCAGGGCGATGGCTGCTGACAGCAGGATCAATACTGCGAAAGCAGCGGTTAGCCGTCGGCCGACGTTGTAGCGTTGCAGGAGTGCATTCATGACAAGTATCCAGTGAGACGAGGCGAAGGGTGTTGTCGCATGCGCGGCCGATGGGGTCGTTCCACGCGCTGCTATGGGCAATAGCGGCCTCCGCCTGTCAGAACTGAATACCTGTATGCCAAAAATTGCATAACTACGGTTATGCAAATGAAGCCTAAAACTGCTTTAGGGATGGCAACTTACGCCGGAAGCGTTACCAAGCGATCGCGACCGAAGCGCTGCGATGTAGATTCTGGCGAGCTCGACAAGCGCATGGAGCTCATTGCGCCGCGTTGCCGCCGGCACGAACAATCCACCGTTGCCAACGCCAGGCGCCTGAGGCGCGTGCTTGATGGAGAGTGCTCAACACGCGTGTCCCATGACGCTGCGCACTGCAGGAATGCGGCAAACCGAGCAAAAGAAAAGCCGCGTTTCCATCAGAAACGCGGCTTGGTCTTGTCAGCACTGACGTTGCGGCTGGGGCGCTTAAAACTCCGCCCAATCCGATTCGTTCGAGGTCGTCACCGCCCGCGGCGCGGCACGCACCACCGGCTTGCTCGGCTTGGCGAGGGCAGCGGCCTTGGCAACAGGGCGGGCCACTGCGGCTTGCGCACGTACCACCGGCATCGCACGCGTCACCGATTCGAGTTCGGTGGACAGGCGGAACAGCGCCACCGCTTCGGTGAGCTGCTGTGCCTGGTCTTCCATCGAACGCGCCGCAGCGGTGGCTTCTTCCACCAACGCTGCGTTTTGCTGCGTGGCTTCGTCCATCTGCGTCACGGTCTGGTTGACCTGCTCGATGCCGGCCGACTGTTCCTGCGAGGCGGCGGAGATCTCGCTCATGATGTCGGTCACGCGCTGCACCGAAGAGACGATTTCGCTCATGGTGGTGCCGGCCTGGTGGACCAGCGCCGAGCCTTCGGCCACCTTGCTGACCGAGTCGTCGATCAAGCCCTTGATCTCCTTGGCCGCGCCAGCCGAGCGCTGCGCCAGCGTGCGCACTTCACTGGCCACCACGGCAAAGCCGCGGCCCTGTTCGCCGGCACGCGCGGCTTCCACCGCGGCATTCAAGGCCAGGATGTTGGTCTGGAACGCGATGCCGTCGATGACGCTGATGATCTCGGCGATCTTCTTCGAAGAAGTCTCGATGCCGGACATGGTGGTGACCACCTGGCCGACCACGCTGCCGCCATGCGACGCCACATCGGCCGCACCGATCGCCAGCTGATTGGCCTGGCGGGCGTGTTCGGCGTTCTGCTTGACGGTGGAGGTGAGCTCTTCCATCGAGGCAGCGGTCTCTTCCAGGTTGGCGGCCTGCTGCTCGGTGCGCTGCGACAGATCCTGGTTGCCGGCGGCGATTTCGCTGGCGGCAGTGTTGATGGTCAGCGTGGAATGCTTGATGCGGCCGACGATGTCGGTCAGGCGCTGCACAGTGGCGTTGGCGTCATCGCGCAGACGTGCGAACACGCCGTGGAATTCGCCATCCATGCGTGCGGTGAGGTCGCCATCGGCCACGGCGCCGAGCAGCTGCGAGAGCTTGCCCAGGTTGCGGTCGCTGACTTCCATCATCGAATTCAGATCGGCCACCATCACCGCGAAGTCGTACTTGAAGCGCGCGGCATCGCCACGTGCGCTGAAGTCGCCGGCCGCGGCGGCCTGTGCCAGCTGTTTGATTTCGGTGTTGATCGACAGCAGGCTGGCCTTGGCGGCGTCCATGGCTTCGTGCAGCACGGCGCGGCTGCCGGGCAGGCGGCGCGCGTCTTCGGTGAGGTCGCCCTGGGCGTACTGGTTGAGGATGCGCACCGAATCGATGATGGCGTCCAGGTGCTCGAAGATCATCGTGTTGATGCCGCCGGCCAGCGTGCCATACACGCCGGGGAAATCTTCCGGCATGCGGTGGGTGATGTCTTCAGCGGCATGCAGGTGCGACATGCGCGCGGTCTCGTCGGAGAAGCGGCGCAGCATCTGGGTCATGCGGCCGGTGGCCTCGAGCATCTGGCCGATTTCATCGTTGCTGGTCTTGCCGACCTGCACGCTCAGATCGCCACGCGAGACCGCCTGGATGGCACCCAGCGCCCTGGACAGCGGGGTGGTGATGCTGCGGGCGATCAGCCAACCGAAGGTGACCGACAGTGCGGCCATCAGCAGCGTGCCGAGCAGCAGTACCGCACTGGTGAACTTGAACGATGCTGCGCTGGCGGTGACCATGTCGCCGAGCGCCTTGGACTGCTGCGCGTACATCTTGTCGACCGAGGCAAACAGTTCCTTGCGGATCTCACCGGACTGCTTGCGCGAGAATTCCATTGCGGCGGCGCGGTCTGGGTCTGCATAGAGCTTACGCAGCTGCTGGTTGGCCGCGAAGTAGCGTGCGCTGGCATCGGTCAGCTTGGCGTACTCGGCCTTCAACGGCGAGGCGGCGCCGATCTTGCTATCCAGGACCTTCTGCGTTTCGACGTATTTGGCCTGGATCTCGTCCATGCGCTTGAAGAACATCGCATAGCGTTCCGGATCTTCCAGATTGACGAACTGGCCCACTTCATACACGCGGAATTCGCCGGCGAAACCACGCAATTCGGAGAGGCGGCTCAGCACCGGCACCACGTCCTGATTGATCAGGTCGGTTTCCTGCTGCATCTGCTTCATGCGTGAAAAGCCGAGTCCACCCAGCAGGGCGGTCAGCACGGCACTCAGGCAGAAGGCGATCATCAGCTTGCGGCGGATGGGCCAATCGTTGAACTTGTTCATTCCTCACTCCAGGGTGTTGCGCAGAGACAATGTCCTGGTTGCTAACGGCCCGTGTCCTGGATTCTTTACGCGCGGTGCCTGAACGCTGCATCGCAGCAGATGGTCTTTCCAGGGCCAGGGACGGTGAGTCGTTGCGATGTTGTCGTTCGCCGCTTGGAGGAGCAGGGGAGGCTTGGCCTTGCCGGCAATCGAGATGTCCGCTGCTGCTGGCCGAAGCGAACGGCCAGCCAGTCAGAAGTTCTGCCACTGTTCCTTGTTGCTTTGGCATGCGGCTGACGCTTTGGCCGGCTCTGCTGCGGGTGTGCGTGCGTGCTTGACGGATGCCGATGCGCGCGCCGCCGTTGCCGGAGAGACCGCTGCGCGACGCGGCAAAGAAACAGGCGCAGTCGTCGTCGCGGTAGTGCCCAGTTTGAACACCGCCACCGCATCGCTGAGCTGGCCGGCCTGTTCTTCCATCGCACGGGCGGCGGCAGTGGCTTCTTCCACCAGGGCGGCGTTTTGCTGGGTAGCCTCGTCCATCTGGTTGACGGTGAGGTTGACCTGCTCGATCCCCGCAGACTGTTCTTGCGAGGCGGCGGAAATCTCCCCCATGATGTCGGTGACGCGCTGCACGCTGGCCACGATCTCGGCCATGGTGGTGCCGGCCTGGTGCACCAGCGAGGAGCCCTGCGCCACCTTGCTCACCGAATCGTCGATCAGGTGCTTGATCTCTTTGGCTGCACCGGCCGAGCGCTGGGCGAGGGTACGCACCTCACTGGCCACCACCGCAAATCCACGGCCCTGTTCGCCCGCACGCGCGGCTTCCACGGCGGCATTCAGCGCCAGAATATTGGTCTGAAACGCGATGCCGTCGATGACGCTGATGATCTCGGCGATCTTCTTCGAAGACACTTCGATGCCGGACATGGTGGTGACCACTTGCGCCACCACCTCGCCGCCATGCGAGGCGACGCTGGCCGCGCCGATTGCGAGCTGGTTGGCCTGGCGCGCGCTTTCTGCGTTCTGTTTGACGGTGGAGGTGAGCTCCTCCATCGAGGCGGCGGTTTCTTCCAGGTTGGCCGCCTGTTGTTCGGTGCGCTGCGACAGGTCGTTATTGCCGGCCGCAATTTCGCTGGCGGCTGCATTGATCTGCGTGGCCGAGGTCTGGATGCCGGAGACGATGCCGGTGAGCTGGGCCACGGTGGCATTGGCGTCGTCGCGCATGCGCGCAAACACGTCCTGGAAGTCGCCATCCATGCGCACGGTGAGGTCGCCCTCGGCCAGCGCGCTGAGCAGGCGCGAGATGCGTTCCAGCCCTTGCGCAGTGGTGTCCACCAGGTCGTTGAGCTGGCGGCCGAATTCCAGATAGAAGCCGTGCTTGTCCTGCAGCGCCAACCGCTGAGTGAAGTCGCCCAGCAACGCAGACTGCACCAGGGCGGCCACTTCGTTTTGCACCCTTACCTCGGCGCTGACATTGCGCCACAGCAGCATGCTGCCGCTGCGGCGGCCATCGCCGGCATACAGCGGGGTCATGGTGAGGTCCAGCGTCACCGGGCCGAAGGTGTAGCGCTCGGAGACGGTGGCAGTGAGTTGCTGCAGGCGCTGCGTGCGCGCCTTGCCGTCGGCATCGCTGCCGAACACGTACTCCAACGGCTGGCCGACGACCGCATCGGCGCTGAAGCCGGTCTGGCCCTTGGCGTGGAAGGCGGCTTCGCCGTGTTTGAAGGAGGTGTGCAGCGCCTCGGTGATGAATACCGCGGTGTGGTGTTCGTCGGCCAGCAGCACTTCCATCTCCGAGTGCTCCAGCGCGGTGCGGATGCGCAGGTTCTCGTTGGCGATCTGGGTGTCGCGTTCGATGCGCTGGCGCAGATCGCTCTGCATGCGCTGCATGGCGCTCAGCAGGCGGCCCACTTCGTCCTGGCGCTGAACGGCGATCTGGTTGTCCAGCTTGCCCGAGGCAATGGCATCGGCCACGCGTGCGGCGGCATCGACCGGGCGCACCACCTGGCGGCGTAGCAGCGCAAACAACGCGATGCTGAGCACCAGTGCCGAGCCCAGGCCCACCAGCAGAATCGTCCACAGCAGGCGATGCGCCTGCTGCATGATCGTGGCGTACGGCACCACCACGCCCAGTGCGAAGCGTTCCTGCGCCTGGCCGATCTGCAGCGGTACATAGGCGCTCACCGCGCCGTTCTCATCAGGCACGAAATCGACCGCGTCCTTGCCGGCCTTGATGGCATCGAGCACGGCGCGATGACGCGCGTCGGCAAAGGTCTTGCCAATCCGCGCGGTGTCGCGCGAGGCCAGCACAATGCCGCCCGGCGACAGCAGCTCGACATAGCCGCTGTCCATCGGGCGCAGCGCACCCAGCCGCTGCTGCAAGGCAGCCAGCGCGATGTCCACGGTGACCACGCCCAGGAACGTGCCGTCTTGCTGGATCGGCGTGGACAAGGTGGTCATCAGCACGGTCTTGCCGCCGATCTGGTAGTTGTACGGTTCGGCCACGGTCTGGCGGCCAAGTTCGCGCGGCTTGAGGTTCCAGTCGCCCAGGCCCGGGGTGTCGTAATCGGTGAGCGGTTCGCGCACCAGTGACTGGCCGTCGCGTCCCCAGTAGGTCATGAAGCGGCCGCTGGCGTCGTGGCCCTTGGCGCTGACGAAGGCGCTGTCTTTCGCGTCGAAGGCCTGCGCTTCCCACAAGGTGCCCATGCCGACCCACTCGGGATGGTCCTGCAGCTGGTCGTGCACCACCGCCGCGGCGGTGTCGCGGTCGATGCTGTTGTTGGCGCGCTGCACCAGCAACGTGGTGGCCACGGACTTGCCGGTGGTCAGGGCCTGCCCCAGCTCGCTGCCGATCTGCTCGGCCTGATAGCGTGCCGCGTTCTGCATGGTGGCCTGCGCCGAGGCCGTCAACGCGCTGCTGCTTTGCCAGTAGGTGATGGCGGCAGTCAGGCCGGAACACAGCAGTGCCACCACCGCCGTCCCCAGCATCAGACGATAGGCCAGGCTGGCGCCGCGACGTGGGGAAGAGAGCGTAGAGGTCATTGGGCCGATCTGCATGGTGGGGAGAAAAGCCCGCCGTGCCGGCGGGCGTGACACGTCACTCAATAACTGGCCAGCAGGGCGTCGGTGTGCTGTGCGGCGCGTGCGCGCAGCGACGGCACGGTGGCGGTGACGCGGAACGAAGACACCGCATCGTCCAGCTGCTGCGCCTGCTGCTGCATCGCATTGGCCGCAGCGGTGGCTTCTTCCACCAGCGCCGCGTTCTGCTGGGTGCTCTCATCCATCTGGGTGATGGTGAGGTTGACCTGCTCGATGCCCGCGGACTGTTCCTGCGAGGCGGCGGAGATCTCGCCCATGATGTCGGTCACGCGCTGCACCGAAGACACGATGTCGGCCATGGTCTTGCCGGCCTGGTCGACCAACGCCGCGCCCTGGGTGACCTTGCCCACCGAATCGTCGATGAGGTGCTTGATCTCTTTCGCTGCACCAGCCGAGCGCTGGGCAAGCGTGCGCACTTCACTTGCGACGACCGCAAACCCACGGCCCTGTTCGCCGGCGCGCGCCGCTTCCACCGCCGCGTTCAAGGCCAGGATGTTGGTCTGGAACGCGATACCGTCGATGACGCTGATGATCTCGGCGATCTTCTTCGACGAGGTCTGGATGCCGGACATGGTGTCCACCACCTGGCTCACGACATGGCCGCCCTGCGAGGCGACACCGGCCGCGCCGATGGCCAGCTGGTTCGCCTGGCGGGCGCTTTCGGCGTTATGCTTGACGGTGGAGGTGAGTTCCTCCATCGAGGCAGCGGTTTCTTCCAGGTTGGCGGCCTGCTGCTCGGTGCGCTGCGACAGATCGTTGTTGCCGGCAGCGATCTCGCTGGCCGAGCCGGTGATCGACTGTGCAGCCTGCTGGATGCGCCCCACGATGCCCGACAACTGCAACGCGGTGGTATTGGCATCGTCACGCATGCGTGCGAACACGCCGTGGAAGTCGCCTTCCATACGCGCGGTGAGGTCGCCTTCGGCCAGTGCAGCCAGCAGCTCGGACAGCTTGCCCAGGTTGCGGTCGCTGACGTCCATCATCGCGTTGAGGTCGTTGATCATGCGCGCGGAGTCGTGCTTGAAGCGGGTTGCATCGCCACGCTGGCTGAAGTCGCCATTGGCCGCGGCCTGCGCCAGGCGCTTGATCTCGGTGTTGATCGCCAACAGGCTGGCCTTGGCCGCGTCCATGGCTTCGTGCAGCACCGCGCGGGTGCCGGGCAGACGCGTGGCATCGCGCGACAAATCGCCTTGTGCGTATTCGTTGAGGATGCCAACCGCAGCGACGATGGCATCCAGGTGTTCGAAGATCATGGTGTTGATGCCACCGGCCAGTTCGCCGTACACACCGGGGAAATCGGTTGGCATGCGGTGGCTGATGTCTTCGCCGGCATGCTTGTGCATCATCTCCTTGGTCTGCGCGGAAAAGCGCTCCAGCGTGTGCACCATGTCGTCGGTGGCCTTGAGCATCTGGCCGATTTCGTCGTTGCCGTGCTCGTCGGTGCGCACGCTCAAATCGCCGCGTGCCACGCCCTTGATCGCGGCCAATGCGCGCGCCACCGGCCCCAGGATCGAGTTGCCGATCAGCCAGCCCACCAGCAGGTTGACCAGGACCAGCACACCGCCGGCGAAAGCCACGATGCCGGTGAATACCAGCGCCTGCGACTGGGTGTCGTCCAGGTACACGCCGGTGCCGATCACCCAGCCCCACGGCTTGTACAGCGACGCGTAAGAGGTCTTCTGCACCGGGTCCTTTTCACCGGGCTTGGCCCAGGTGTAGTCGACATACC
Organism: Xanthomonas sp. NCPPB 2922; assembly: GCF_041520885.1. Taxonomy (NCBI): domain Bacteria; kingdom Pseudomonadati; phylum Pseudomonadota; class Gammaproteobacteria; order Lysobacterales; family Lysobacteraceae; genus Xanthomonas; species Xanthomonas sp. NCPPB 2922. The sequence continues at coordinate 15,336 of NZ_JBGOFY010000037.1, forward strand.
CGCCGCCGGCCTGCGCGGCAGTGACGAAGGCCGGGAAGATGCGCTTGCCGTCCGGGCTCAGCACATCGTTCAGCGGCTTGCCGTTGAGGTCGGGGCGGGTGGGGTGCATCAGCATCACCGGCGCCTGGTCGGTGACGTAGATGTAATCCACGCCGCCGCGCGCGCGCATGGTGGAGAGCGTCGCCAGTGCGCGGCTCTTGGCGGTGTCCACGTCCATCTCGCCCTTTTCGGCGCGTTCCTGGTAGCCGTTGACCACCGCCATGGCCATCTCGATCTGGCTCTTGAGGCCATCGCGACGGGTGTCGGTGAGATCCACGTATTGCATGCGCGCGGCGATCACCGCCAACGCAATGATGCCCAGCGCCACCAGCGCCGTCTGGGCGAGGAACTTGCGCTTGAGCGGTACGTTGGCCAGCGTTTTTGCAATCGTGGTCTTGAACGTCATGACGGGTATCCAACTAGGGAATGTGTGACAGGCTTAAGTCGAATAGCGACCAGATCGCAGAAATGTTGAGCGCGACTTGACACTCAATGTGCTAGCGCATTACGCATTCAGCGGCTGCGGGGTGCCAAACGGCCGGCGGTGCACCAATCGATTGCACGCAGCGCACTGAACGTCGGCGCCGTGGCGGCCTCGGCAATTGAAGGTGTGCAACACACTGGGCGTCGCGTTGGCATCGCTGGGTGACCTGCGTGCTGCCGCGGCGAATGTGATGGGCGGGCAGCTAAGGAGCTGAGACCCGGCGCGCGTTTGCATCATCAGGGCGCTGGACGATCGTTGCACGCATGCCAGCGCTGGCTACCGCAGACACTAGTGTCGGAGCAGCGGTCTCGTGACGCACTGACATCTTCGTGCGGCTGCTGCACGGCTGCTGGATTTTCAGCGAAGCCACGCGTTACCCACTTGGCAAGCAGTAGCTGCCAGTGGCGCGCGACATCTCTGACCTCCGCGTCTGATCTACGAGGCGAGGGCGATCGGCAGGGCTAAAGGTGGCGCCGCCTGCGCTTTTGTTGATCGCAAGTCCTGCCGTGTGGTCGGCAACACCGTGAATCCATCGCTGGTTACGCTGCGCAACCGCAACTGCACACGTGCTTCGAGTAAGCGCTGGCGTGGATCGGCAATGAGCGCTGCATGCATTGCGATGGCAGGGCCGCGCGCGATGCGCTGCGGCCTTGCCGCGACCTCAACGGCGCGGAATGCTGCTCACGCTGGCGACCGATTGCTGCAGGGTCTGCAGTTCGGTCCACAGCAGGTGCCGCGTGTCGCCGGCATAGCCCAGCGACAACGCCTGGGCAGTATGCAGATCGCCATCGTGCAGGGCGCGATTGGCTTGCCGGTGTTGCGCCAGGTACTGGCCCAGTTGCTGCTGCACACGCGCGAACTGCTGCGCCTGTTCGCCTTGCGGCACGGTGGCCTGGACGTAGCCTGCGTGGCGCGCGATGCGTTGACGCAGATTGCCCAGGCGTTCGTCGTAGGCGTCGATGCGGGCTGGGTCGTGCGCGGCGGCAAGCTGTGCACGCTGCGTGTTGCGCAGTTGCACCAGGTCGATCGCCAGCGACTGCAGCGCGCCCACCGGGACGTTGTCCAGCAACACCGATGCCGGCGCCGCCGGCGTTGCCAGTGACGGCGGCAACGACACGCAGGCCGCCAGCATGGCCACGCCGAGCGCGCAGCCCAACAGGTGGTGCGCAGAACGAATGGACTTGGTGGTGTGCATGCGGGCTTCCTCGACGTGGTGCGGGCCAGACAGCCTTCATTGCTGTCTGTATCGGCCGCAGGAGGGTGTGCTTGATCACCTTTCGACCAACGGCGGGGTCGAGGAATACCGGCTGCCGGGGCGCGGACCATCGTCCGGTGGCCGCCACATAGCAAAACGCCCCGACAGGATCGGGGCGTTTTGAGCTGCGCTGACACTCCCGTCCTGGCGACGGCCAGGCAGTTGCGCGGTTACCGCTTAGAACTCGTGCCAGCTTGAGTCCCCAGCGGCAGCCGTTACGGCGGCCACCGGACGTGCGGCAGCACGCGGCTTGGCAGATGCGGGCTTTGTGCTCGCAGCCTGCTTGCTGGCCGGCGCCTTGCCGGCAACACGCGTGGCCGTGGGCAGGCTGGCAACCGCCACCGGTGCACTCTGCTGCTGCAGCTTGAAGATCGACACCGCATCGGACAACTGGCCGGCCTGTTCTTCCATCGAACGCGCAGCCGCAGTGGCTTCTTCGACCAAAGCGGCGTTTTGCTGGGTGGCTTCGTCCATCTGGGTCACGGTGAGGTTGACCTGCTCGATACCGGACGACTGCTCCTGCGAGGCGGCAGAAATCTCGCCCATGATGTCGGTCACACGCTGCACGCTGGCGACGATCTCGGCCATGGTGGTGCCGGCCTGGTCCACCAGCGCCGAGCCTTCGGCCACCTTGCTCACCGAGTCGTCGATCAGGTGCTTGATCTCTTTCGCCGCACCGGCCGAGCGCTGGGCCAGCGTGCGCACTTCCGAAGCGACCACGGCAAACCCGCGGCCTTGTTCGCCGGCACGCGCGGCTTCCACCGCGGCATTCAAGGCCAGGATATTGGTCTGGAACGCAATGCCGTCGATGACGCTGATGATCTCGGCGATCTTCTTCGATGACACTTCGATGCCGGACATGGTGGTGACCACTTGCGCCACCACCGCGCCGCCTTGCGAGGCGACCGATGCCGCACCGATCGCCAGCTGGTTGGCCTGGCGCGCATGCTCGGCATTCTGCTTGACGGTAGAGGTGAGCTCTTCCATCGAGGCAGCGGTTTCTTCCAGATTCGCTGCCTGCTGCTCGGTGCGCTGCGAGAGATCGTTGTTGCCGGCCGCGATCTCGCTGGCGGCCGCATTGATCGACACCGTGGCGTGCTGGATGCGCCCAACAATGCCGGACAGCTGCTCGGTGGTGGCGTTGGCGTCGTCACGCATCTGCGCAAACACGCCGTGGAAGTCGCCGTGCATGCGTTCGGTCAGGTCACCGGCGGCAATGGCTTGCAGCACCTTGGACAACGCACCGAGGTTGCCATCGGCAGTGGCCATCAACTGGTTGAGGCTTTCCACCATCGCCAGAAAATCATGCTGAAACCGCTGCGTGTCGCCGCGTACGCTGAAGTCGCCATTGGCGGCCGCCTGCGCGAGCAGCTGGATCTGGCTGTTCATCGCCGAGAGGTTGCGCTTGACCGCATCCATGGTGTCGCTGAGCACGGCCTTCTCGCCGGGCAGGCGGTCCATGTCCTGGCTCATGTCGCCGATGGCATAGCGCGACATGATCTGCGCCAGTTTCATCTTGACTTCGATATGCGAAGCGACCAGTGCATTGGTATCGCGCACCATGCTGCCGTACTCGCCGGGAAACGCCGCCTGATCCATGCGGAAGCTGATCTGGCCGGCGTCGTGCCGGCGCGCCATGTCCTGCTGCGCGGCTGCTACCGCCTTGAGCTGATCCTGCATGCCGCGCATGCTGGTCAACAATTGGCCAGGTTCGTCGCCCGGTTGTGGGCCGATCGGGTTATCTAGCTTGCCGTGCGCGATGGCCTCGGCCACCTGCGTGGCCTGCTTGAGCGGACGCACCAGGCTGCGCGAAATCAGCCACGCCAACGCGGCGGCCAGGCCGGCCGCGAGCAGGCCGAAGGCGATCAATGCACGGTTTGCCAGCGCAACGCTGCTCAAAATGGTGTCGGCACCGGCGGCATTCTGCTGGTTCTGCAATTCCACCGCGGCGGCAATCGCCTTGGAGCGACGCTCAAGCAATGGCTGCGCCTGGCCGCTGAGCAGCCGCTTTGCACCCTCCAGGTCGCCAGCGCGCACCAGGTCGAGCAGGCGGCCGTTGGTGGCGCGTGCAGCGGTGAGGCTGTCTTCGATGGCCTGCCGTGCGCGCATGCCGTCGCTGTTGGTTGGTAGTTGTTTCAACGCCGCCCACAGCTGCGCGTAATGTGCGCGATTGGCCTTGAGCTGCGCATCGACGGCCGGCAGCTGTTGCGGGCTTGCCAGCATAAAGTCGCGCAGATAACGCTCGCCGAGCATGTTGCTCTCGCGCATTTGGTTGAGCAGCGCCGCCTTGCGGTTATTGACTTCGACGATGATCGCGACCTGGTGTTTGACAGTCTTGAACTCGTACAGCGCCAGGGTGGTGGAGCCGGCAAGTAAGACGATCAGCAACGCGAATGCCGACGCCAGGCGTCGCCCGACGGTCATGGAATGCAGAAATTTCATGGTGTTTCTCTAAGGGAAGGGTGAAAACAGATACACCGGTAGCGTTCGCCAGCTGAAATTCTGAAGCGTCTTGCTGCAGTGCAGCATGCTTGCGTTCATGGTTTCACTTCGGCAAGGCAAGCGTTGCCGAGCGCACGCATGCTGGCTGCGATGCGTGACCTGCCCTGATGGAGACCGCGATGCTTACGCGTGAGTGTCGATAAGAGCGCACACGCGCAAACAAAAGCCCCGACATCGCTGCCGGGGCTTGAGCGTATTGGCCGCTTTGGAAGCGGCGCTACACAGACGATCCGGACAAAGGGCCAGGATCTACCGTCGGTCGTCGTGGGCCGAACGGGTGTTACGGATGCCGGCAGTCCCCAGACTGCCGGCGATCGCTCCGGCGCACATCGTGCAGCGATGGCGTGGTGGAGCCTTACTGCCGCGGCATCCACGCCGCGGCGACTGCATTACGCGGCCTGCGGCACCTTCAGCGAGCGCACCAGGCCACCGATGTCCACGATCAGCGAGACGCGACCATCGCCGAGGATGGTGGCGCCGGAGACGCCCGGAATCCGGCGGTAGTTGTTCTCGATGTTCTTGACCACGACCTGCTGCTGACCGAGCAGTTCGTCCACTTCCAGCGCGATCTTCTGGCCGTCGCCTTCGACAACCACCACCAGCGATTCCTTGGAGGACTGTTGTCCGCCGAAACCGTAGTAATTGGTGAGCGACAGGATCGGCAGATACTCGCCCCGGACCCGCAGCACCCGGCCGTCACCGGCCATCGAGCGGACATCTTCCGGCGCCGGCTGCAGCGCTTCGAGCACGTAGGACAGCGGCAGGATCAGGGTTTCGCCGGCAACCGACACGGTCATGCCGTCCAGGATGGCCAGGGTCAGCGGCAGACGGATCAGCACGCGAGTCCCGCTGCCGGCGTTGCTTTCCAGCTGCACTTCGCCACCCAGGCCCTGGATGTTGCGACGGACCACGTCCATGCCCACGCCACGACCGGACAGGTCGGTGACGGCATCGGCGGTGGAGAAGCCCGGTGCGAAGATCAAATCCCACACCTGCGAATCAGTCGGGTTGTCCGGCACGGCAATGCCGCGTTCGGCCGCTTTTTCCAGGATCTTGGCGCGATTGAGGCCACGGCCGTCGTCGCTGACTTCGATCACGATGTGACCGCCCTGGTGCGATGCCGCCAGGGTGATGGTGCCGGTTTCGTCCTTGCCGGAGGCGCGGCGCGCATCGGGCATTTCCAGACCATGGTCGATCGAGTTGCGCACCAGGTGCACCAACGGATCGGCAATCTTTTCGATCAAGCCCTTGTCCAGTTCCGTGCTTTCGCCAATCGTGCGCAGACGCACCTGCTTGCCGAGGCGGCTGGAGAGGTCGCGCACCAGACGCGGGAAGCGGCGGAACACCGCGTCCACGGGGAGCATGCGCACGCCGATGACTGCTTCCTGCAGATCGCGGGTGTTGCGTTCGAGCAGATCCAGGCCGGCAAACAACTGTTCGGCATGCGCCGGGTCCAGGCCGGTGGAGACCTGCTTGAGCATGGCCTGCGTAATCACCAGTTCGCCGACCAGGTTGATCAGCGCATCGACCTTGTCGACGCTGACGCGGATGGAGCTTTCGGCTTCGGCAGCGGCGGCCTTGGCAGGCGTGGCGGCCGCAGCAGCAGGTTCTGCAGCGGCGGCAGCCGGAGCAGCGGCCACGGCGGTCGGTGCACTGCTTGCGGCAGCGTCCACGGCCAGGCTCGGCGGCGGGCCGGGCACCGCCATCGGGCGGATGTCCAGCTCGCAGTCGTCCACGACCCAGGCAAAGGTGTCTTCGATCTTGCTGCGCGGAATCTTGCCGATCAGGCCCAGATCCCAGGCCAGGTAGGCTTCCAGCGGGTCGATGTTCTCAAAGCCCGGCATGCGCTCCAGACGCGCGGCGATCTGCAGCGGACCAAGATGCTCCAGCTCGCGGATGATGCGCAGCGGGTCGTTGCCGCTCATGAACAGCGACGGCGCCGGGGTAAAGCCGATGTGCCAGGCTTCGGGTTCTTCTTCCTTCGGCTTGGCGACGGCCACGGCGGCCGGCGCTTCGCCGGCGAGCACCGCGTTCAAGCGGGTGTGCACGGCCTTGACCGCAGCCGGGTCGGCCGGGGTGCCGTGTTCGGCTTCGCGCAACAGGGCGCGCAGCACGTCGACCGAGCCGAGCATGGCGTCGACCGCATTGGGCTCGAGCTGGCGCTTGTTGGAGCGCAGCTCGTCCAGCAGCGTTTCCAGCACGTGGGTCAGGCCGGCGACGGCTTCAAAGCCGAAGGTCGCCGCACCGCCCTTGATGGAGTGCGCGGCGCGGAACACCGAGTTGATGATTTCCGGGTCGCGGTTTCCCTCTTCCAGGGACAGCAGCCCGGCCTCCATCGCGTCGAGCCCTTCACGGCTTTCCTCGAAAAAGGTGGCGTGGAAACGTTGCAGGTCCATGCTCATGGGCGTGAAATCCGATCGTGAAACGAGGAAGGGTTAACCCAGGACTTTCTGGACGGTGGCAATCAGCTGTTCGGGATTGAACGGCTTGACCAGCCAACCGGTCGCACCGGCCGCCTTGCCTTCGGATTTCTTGTCGGCTGCCGACTCGGTGGTCAGCATCAGCATGGGCGTGAACTTGTAGTCCGGCAGCTGGCGCAGTTCGCGGATCAGCGAGATGCCATCCATGTTGGGCATGTTCACGTCGGTCACCACCGCATTGAAGCGCTGGCCCTTCGCGCGGCCCAGCGCCACGGCGCCGTCTTCGGCTTCTTCGACGGCAAAGCCGGCAGAGGTGAGGGCGAAAGAGACCATCTGGCGCATCGACGCCGAATCGTCCACCACCAAGATACGTGCGCTCATGCGGCGTTCTCCACAGATTTCAGGTTGTCATTGGATGCGGAAAGTCCGAGCGCGTCAGTGACGCCGAGCAGACGGGCCGCATCTCTAAAAGTGTCGTTGCAGCCATCGAATTCGGTCTGCAGCCCCGCACTGCGGCGGGCCTGCACGAAAGCGCAGAGCAGCTGCACGCTTGCGGTGTGGATGCGCCGGACTTCGCCGGCGTCAAGCACCAGCTCGCCGTCCTGCGTCAGGACTGCAGCCAGTTTTTGCTTGAGGTCGGCGCTGGTCTCGATGCCGAGATCCTCACCCAATATCACTGTGCTCATTGTTGCTCCGAACGGATGGTTCTATGCGTACTAACGGCGGCGGGCGGGAAAGCTTTAACGTTGAATCGGCGCATTGGTGCGCGGCACCATGCGCGCATTAATGCAGCAGGTGGGTGGCGTCGAGCAGGATCATCGGGTGATGGCCCAGGCGTGCCACGCCACGGAACAGGTTGTTGGAAATGCGGCACAGGCGGGCGTTGTCCGGCGGCTCGATCTGGTGATCGGTGAGGCTGGTGACGTCTTCCACCGCCGATACGCGCAGGCCCATGGTTTCGCCGTTCTCTTCCAGCACCACCACGCGGGTGTGCAGGTCCATGTCCACCGGCGATGAGCCCAGGTGGATGCCCAGGTCGATCACCGGCACCACCTGGCCACGCAGGTTCATGATGCCGAGCATGGCGCTGGGCGTACCGCGCAGCGGCAGCAGCGGCACCGGCAACACTACTTCCTGCACCTTGAGCAGTTCCAGCGCATAGGTTTGTTCGCCGCAGCGCAGACGCAGCCAGCGCGTACTGCGCTCGCTGGCACGGCGCTCGGCGTGGATATGTTCGGCCTGGCCCGGTGCCAGCAGTGCCTGCAGGCCCTGGGGGTAGACCGGCGCCGGCGCAGCACGCGCAGGCGCGGGTGCCGGCCTTGGCGGCGCAGGTGCGGGGACGGCCACCGGCGCGGTGTCCAGCCCGAAGGCCGGGTCCGAATCCAGCTCTGCCAGCAGGTCGGCGGCGATCATGTCGGCGCTGGGTTCTGCGCTGGCGAATGCCGGGTCGGCATCCATCTCGGCCATCAGATCTTCAGTGCTCATGAACGCGCTGGGCGCGGCCGTGGCGAAGGCGGGGTCCGCATCCATCTCGGCGAGGAAATCCGCCGCGATATCTGCGGCGCTCGGCGCAGCCACCACCGGCGGGCCGAAGGCGGGGTCGGCATCCATTTCGGCCAGGAAGTCGGCGGCGATGTCGGCGGCACTGGGGGCCACCACGCGCGGCGCGAAGGCCGGGTCGGCATCCATCTCGGCCAGGAAATCCGCCGCGATGTCGTCGGCGCTCGGCGCGGCAACTACCGGCGGGCCGAACGCCGGGTCGGCGTCCATTTCCGCGAGAAAATCGGCGGCGATCGCTTCGGCGCTGAGCACCGGGGCGCTCACCTGCGGTGCTGCAGTGGCCTGCACGGGCGGTTCCGCCAGTGCCAGGTCGTCGGCCTGCGCGAGGTCTGCCTCGGCAGCCAGCGGCGCTGCGCTGGCGACGGCGGTGACCGTGGCCACGTCGATCTCGACGCCGGCATCGTGCAGCAGGCCTTCCAGATAATCGTCCAGCTCACCATTGGCGGTGTGGTTGCTCATGCCGCTTGCTCCATCCGCATCGCGTCATCGGCCAGCACCCATTCCAGCGCGCGGCGATACGCGGACAAGCCGCGGCCCTGGTAATCGGTGGTGGTGGCCGGCACGGTGAGGGCGGCGGCGTTGCAGATGCGTGTATCCATCGGCACCGCGTCTTCCCACACCACCGGGCCGTAGGTGGTCTGCATTTCTTTCAGCGTTTCGTTGCCGGCGCGGGTGCGGCGGTCGAATAGGGTGGGCAGGATCGACACCGGCAAGTCGCGCCGGCGCGAGCGCTGCACCATGTCGGCGGTGCGCACCATGCTGGCCAGGCCGTGCAAGGCGAGCGGTTCGGCCTGGGTCGGCACCACCACGCGGTCGCAGGCGGCCAGCGCGTTGATCATCAACAGGCCCAGCGTAGGCGGGCAGTCGAGCAGGATGTAGTCGTGCTGGCCGGCATGCCGGGCCATGGCGTTCTGCAGGGCCAGGCCCAGGCCAGGCTGGTTGGCGCTGCGGCGCTCCAGCGTGGCCAGGGCGGCCTGTGCGCACACGTAGGACAGGCCGGGGATGGCGCTTTCGTGCGCCAGGCTGGCCAGGTCGCTCGGCGGGGTGCCGAACAGGTCCAACACGCCGCGCGGCGGCGGGTCCACCGCCACGCCGAACGCGCGGGTGAGTGACGAGTGCGGATCGAGGTCGACCAACAGCACCCGGTGCCCGAGCGCGGCCAGGCCGCGACCCAGTGCCAGCGTCGTGGTGGTCTTGCCCACGCCGCCCTTTTGGTTGGCGATTGCCCAGATACGCATCTCACTGCACTCCTTGAATTACGGCGGGGACGGAACTTGTGCCGCTTTCGGTGGTGACGGCCGTTTGGCCGCCGTCAGACTTGGGAAGCTTCGGCGCCCCGGCGGCGGTCGCATGCATCTGCGATGGCGGATCGGGTGCGAGTGAGCCAGCCGAATCAGCGAGGATGATCAACACCACACGCCGGTTCGCATTCCGTCCCGCCTCAGTGCTGTTATCGGCACGTGCGCGGAATTCTCCATAGCCCACCATCGCCAATCGCTGCGGGGCAACGCCGTCGTCGGCAAACAGGTGCACCACGCTGGCGGCACGCGCGGCCGACAGTTCCCAGTTGGAGGGGAACTGCGCGGTGGCGATCGGCTGGTTATCGGTATAGCCCTCCACGCGCACGCCGTTGGGCGCATCGCGCAGCACCGAGGCGAGGGTGGACAGGGTGCCGCGTGCGCTCCCGGCCAGCAGCGCAGAGCCGGTGACGAACAGGATGTCGCTGTTGATCTCCACCTCGATCCACAGATCGCGGCGGCGGATGGTGATGAGTTGCTTGTCGATCAGCGGCGACAGGGTCTTGTTCAACTGCTGCGCCACCGCATCCATCTGCCGCTGCGCGCGCGCCAGCTGCGCCTGATTGCGCAGCGACACCGGCATGCGCATCTGCGCGGCCATCGACGGCAGGATGGTGGGGTCGGTAGGCCCGTTGGAGGCGGCCATCGGCGCGCCGGCCTTGATCACCGAAGGGCGGTCGTAGTCGGCGCCCAGGCTCTGGGTGTTGCCCAGCTGCACGGGGCTTGCGGCCTTGGAGGAGCCACCGAAGGCGGTGGTCAGCGCCTGCGCCATCACCTTGTACTTGCCTTCGTTGAGCGAGGAGATGGCGTACATGACCACGAAGAACGCCAGCAGCAGCGTCATCAGATCGGCATACGGAATCGCCCACGCTTCGTGGTTGCCATGGTCTTCGTGATGTTTGCGACGGCGGGCCATGGCAAGTTCTAATGCAAGTAGCCTGCCAACTTCGACTCGATGTTGCGCGGGTTCTCGCCCTGGGCGATGGCGATCAGCCCTTCGATGGCCATTTCGCGCTCGTTGGTGCTGCAGTGGATGACGCTCTTGAGCTTGGCGGCCACCGGCAGGAACAGCAGATTGGCCGAGGCGATGCCATAGATGGTGGCGGTGAACGCGGCAGCGATGCCGTGGCCGAGCATGGAGGGGTCGGCCAGGTTCTTCATCACCGCCATCAACCCCAGGACCGCACCGATGATGCCCAGCGTGGGCGCATAGATGCCCATGCCCTCGAACACCTTTGCGGCGGCAAGATCCTGGCGCTCCTGGTTGTCGACTTCGATCTCCAGCATGTGGCGCATGGATTCGGGCTCCACGCCATCCACCAGCATCTGCAGCCCTTTGCGCAGGAAGGCATCGTCCTGGCGGCCGAGCTGGTCTTCCAGGCCCAGCAGGCCCTGGCGGCGGGCGATATTGCTCCACTCCACGATGCGCGCCAGCAGCCGCTCGCGGTCGCTGGCCGGCGGCTGGATCACCCAGCGCACAATCTTGAAGGCGCGCCGGAAAACCGCCGGCGAGGTATGCAGCAAGATCGCGGCCACGGTGCCGACGATCACGATCACGAAGGCGGCCGGCGACCACAGCGACGAAATGCCGGCACCTTTCAACACGCTGCCGCCCACGATCGCCACGATCGCAAGCACCAGTCCAATGAGGCTGAGTCTGTCCATGGAAGCGGTATCGGCCCAGGCCGGGCGGACTTGATAGATGCGCGCGGTCCAGTGCGCCAGAAAGTTGTCGTTCTGGGTATGGGTCTTCGAATTGCCGACTGCGCTGAGAGCGGTAGCGCGGCGGGGACCCGTCTCTCGGTCGTGACAGGTCTCGATGAACTCAGTGGTGCCTCAGGTCAGCCCTTGCGTCACCGAGGCGGACATAGAAGACACGACCGACGCGGCACTCAAGCCCCTCTTCCGCCGGGAGAGGGGTTGGGGTGAGGGTACGTCCAGGCGCGGACTGTCGATTGTAGGTTTCGGTGAGGGCGCCAGGCGGCCGGGAATCGAATCTTCGGCGCTACAGACATTCCTTATGACCCGTCATCACGGCACATCCTTGTGATGGCGATAGCAGCCAAGCGGCGTGCGGTTGCCATGTGCTGGAGTGTGCCAACACGCATGTCGATCCCGCTTCTCGCTAAGCTCGGTTGCAAATGATGAAGAGCGTTTCGGTGAGCCGCTTGCGCCTGGTTGCGGGCGAGGGCGTTGGGCGGGCCGCGATCAAGTTGCAGCAGCAGGCAGGCTGTACCGTGCCGCGTGCACGCGTGGCGAGCCCGGCCGCCATCGTGGCGCTTGCAACGCCGCGGGCCTGCTGCGCGGCAGAATGCGCTGGCGCATGAGCTGTGCTACT
>NZ_JBGOFY010000038.1:0-17419 GCF_041520885.1 Xanthomonas sp. NCPPB 2922
TAGACAGGGCTGCGTCTCGTCATCGGCCATGCATCAGCCATGGACCGCTAGCGTAGGAGCGGCCTTGGCCGCGAGGGCTCTGCCGATCAGGTGTTAGCGTCGGCGTTATCGGTAACGCGTTCGCGGCCAAGGCTGCTCCTACGAGATGGCTGGCGGCTTGCAGCTCCGCGGCAGCTGCGGTGGGCGCACCTCAAGCACGCCATCGGCGATGGCGTGATGTCCTAGACAAGCGTGCATCTCGCCATCGGCCATGCAGCAACAATGGACCGCTGGCGTAGAGCGGCCTTGGCCGCGAGGGCTCTGCCGATAAGTGCCAGTGCCAGTGCCAGTGCCAGTGCCAGTGCCAGTGTCAGCGTGATCGGTATCGGTATCGATAACGCGTCGCGGCCAAGGCCGCTCCTACGGTCTGGCTAGCGCTTACAGCTCCGCCAGCAGCTGTGCGGCGCCCTTTTCGAACAGGCCGTCGGCGACGCGGCGGCCGAGGTCTTCGGTGGCGTCAGGGCTGCCGTGCGCCTCGGCGTGGATCAGGCGGCCGTCGCTGGCACTGCCCACCATGCCCTGCAGGAACAGGTCCTCGCCTTCCCAGCGCGCGAAGGCGGCCACCGGCACGTGGCAACTGCCGTGCAGGGCGCGATTCATCGCGCGCTCGGCCTCCACGCAGGCACGCGTGCGGCCAGCATCCAGCACTGCCAGCAGGTCGTGGATGCGGGCTTCGTCGCCGCGGCATTCCACCGCCACCGCGCCTTGCGCCGGGGCGGGCAGCCACTCCGGTGCGTCCAGCCGCGCGGTGATGCGGGCTTCCAGGCCCAGCCGCTGCAGGCCGGCGCAGGCCAGCACGATGGCGTCGTAGCCGCCGTTGTCGAGCTTGGCCAGGCGGGTGTTGACGTTGCCGCGCAGGTCGATCAATTCCAGGTCCGGGCGCGCGGCGCGCAGTTGCGCCTGGCGGCGCAACGACGAGGTACCCACGCGTGCGCCCAGCGGCAGGGCCTGCAAGGTGGCGTAGAGGTTGGACACCAGCGCATCGGCCGGGTCGCCGCGTTCCAGGATGGCCGGCAGCACGAACGGCGCGTCCAGCTCCATCGGCACGTCCTTGAGCGAGTGCACGGCGCAATCGGCCTCGCCGCGCAGCATGGCCAGCTCCAGCTCCTTGAGGAACAGGCCCTTGCCGCCGATGGCGGCCAGCGAGCGGTCCAGCACTTCATCGCCGCGGGTGCTCATCGGCACCAGCACGACCTCCAGCCCGGGGTGGTGCTGGCGCAGCGCGGTGGCGACGTGTTCGCTCTGCCAGAGGGCAAGCGGGCTCTTACGGGTGGCGATGCGCAGCGTGGTCATGCCGCCATTATCGCGGACACGACGCCCAACTCATACCTGGCGCAGTTGTTCGCGCAGGCTGGCCACACAGCGCCGGCTCACTTCCAGGGTCTGCGGCACGTTGCGCAGCACCGCATGCACCTGGCCATCGCCGCTGCGGCGCAGTTCCACCAGCTCCTCGCGGGCGACCAGGCAATTGCGGTGGATGCGCACCAGGCGCTCGGCGAATTCGTCTTCCAGCGATTTGAGCGACTCTTCGATGAGGTCCTCGCCCCGGGCGTGGTGGACGATGACGTACTTCTCTTCCGCCTGTAGATAGCGGACGTCCTGGATCGCGATCAACCGCAGGCTGCCGCGCAGCCGCGCGCACAGGTGGGTGCGCAGCGGCGCGGCCGGCGCGAGGCTGGGGGTGCGCCCGGCCAGGTAGGTCGCCACGCGTTGCAGCGCGGCAGCAAGGCGCTCGGGGCGCACGGGTTTCATCAGGTAGTCCAGTGCGGCCGCATCGAAGGCCGACAGTGCGTGCTGGTCGTAGGCGGTGCAGAACACCACCGCGGGCGGTTGCGGGCGCTGGCGCAGCAGGCGCGCGGTTTCCAGGCCGTCGACCCCGGGCATGGCGATGTCCAGCAGCACCAGGTCCGGTTGCTGCTGCTCGCACAGCTGCAGGACCTGCTCGCCGTTCTCGGCCTCGCCCACCACCTGCACATGCAGATGCTCGCCCAGCAGCAGGCGCAGGCGCTCGCGCGCCAGTGGCTCGTCATCGGCGATCAGGACCCGCACTTGCGTGGCCGTCATGGACATCCCCCTCGCTGAAGTGATTCCCCCTCACTTCAACGGTAATGTGATCTCGCAGGCATAGTAGCCCTCCGACCAGCCGGCCGCCATCCGTGCCCCGGCACCGAATTGAAACGCCAACCGGTGCGAGATGCTGGCCTGGGCATGCCCGGCGCCCGCCACCACCAGCGGCGCCTGAGTGCCGGGCTGCGGTGCCGGATTGACGATACGGATCTGCAACTGGCTGCCGCGCTGCCGCAGCGACAGGTACAAGGTGCCGCCCTCGGGCATGCGCGACACCCCGTGCAGCACCGCGTTTTCCACCAGCGGCTGCAGCACCAGCCGCGGCATCGGCAACGCCCACGGCAGCGGTTCCTGCTTGTGCCAGCGCACCTGCAGACGATCGCCCAGGCGCAGCGATTCGATGGCCAGGTAACGCTCGGCCAGCTCGCATTCGGCGCGCAGTGTGGACACGCCCTCGCCCGCCCCCAACGCGGCGCGGAACAGGTCCGACAGGTCCAGCACTGCCTGTTCGGCCACCACCGGGTCGCGCCGCAGCAGGCTGGCGATGAGGTTCATGCTATTGAACAGGAAATGCGGGCGGATGCGCGCCTGCAGCGCATCGGCTTCGGCGCGGGCGTTGGCCTGCACCTGCGCTTCCCAGCGGTCGCTGACGTAGAAATAGCGCAGCGCCAGCGCGGTGATCAGCACCACCGTGGCCGCACTGCCGAGCGTAAAACGCCAGAACCCGACCAGCGGGCCGAGCGGGGCCTGGTCGAGCACCGCGTACAGGCCATGCACGATGCCGGCACCCAGCATGGCGACCACTGCGGCGATCGACAACGCAGCCAGCCCGCCCAGCCGGGGCGGCAGCCGCGACAACGCCGGCCGCAGTACGCACAGCAGCACGCTGACCGCCAGCGCCAGCCACAGCGCCAGGCCGCTGGCAGAGACAAAGCGCGACAGGGTGATGCTGCGCGCCGCGCCGGCGTCGGGCACCAGGGTCACCACCAGCACCACCAGTTCGGCCAGTCCCAGCATGGCGCCCAACCGTGGCAGCCGGCACAGGTCCGGCATCCAGGCAATCTGCGGCGCGGTGTGGGCCATGGCTCAGACGGCGGTGAAGCGCGCCTGCATCCAGTCGCGCAGGGCGTCGATCTCTTCCACGCAGACCTGGTGGCCCATCGGGTAGCTATGCCATTCCAGCGTGAACCCCAGTGCCTGCAGGGCCTGCGCACTCTGTTCGCCGGCGCGGTAAGGCACCACCGGGTCGGCGCTGCCATGCGCCATGAACAGTGGTTGCGCCAGCGCGCCCGGCTGCAGTTGGCTGGCGGCGGCGGCCGGATCGGGCAGATAGGTGGACATGGCGATCAACCCGGCCAACGGCACGCGACGCTGCAGGCCCACTGCCAGGGTGACCGCGCCGCCTTGCGAGAAGCCGGCCAGCAGGATGCGTTCGGGCGCAATGCCGCGCGCGTGTTCGTTGGCAATCAAGGCCTCGACCTGGGCCACCGACTCGGCGATGCCGACCTTGTCCGCGCGCTGGGCAAAGTCCATGCCGACGATGTCGTACCAGCCGCGCATGCGCACGCCGTTGTTGATGGTGATCGGGCGGATTGGCGCATGCGGGAACACGAAGCGCAGCGCCGGCCACTGCGGGCGCACCAGTTCCGGCACCATCGGCGCAAAGTCGCTGCCGTCCGCACCCAGGCCATGCAGCCAGATCACCGCCCACTGCGGGTTCGGTCCGGTCTCGCGTTCAATCACGTCCAGCATCATCCACCTTCCGGTGACAAGGCTGGGCATTATGCCTTGCGTCCCTGTGCGCTCAGCGCGCTGCGCAAGGCCGCCGGTGGCGCCGGGTGCTGCCTGCCAGCGAGCGCGGCCGCGGTAACACGCGCCGTGGGCCGCTCAGATCAGCGGCGGTTCGAGTGCGGCGGCGCGGCGCAGTTCGGACGCACGCACCAGCACCTTGGGCGGGTCGAGTTCTTCAGGGATGCAGAAGATGCCGGCGCGGCGCAGTGCCAGTCCGGTGCGGCGCAGCGAGGTCACCGCCACCACCGGGATCGACACCACCATGCCCACGATCACCGGCGCCATCCATGCCGCCAGCGACGGCGACACCAGGTAGGCCAGCGTGCCCATGAACAGGCCGAACACGCTCAGGCCGCCGTAGCTGCGGATCAGCGCCGGCCACGAGAGCTTGCCGTCGTCGCGCACCTGCGCATCCCAGCCCGAATCCTTGCCGGCCAGCACTTCGAACACGCCGCGCGATTGCAGGTACATCACCACCGGCGCCATCAAGGCCGCCAGCACGGTCTCCAGCAGGATGCTCAACGCGGCGCGGATCGCACCCCCGCAGGCGCGGCGTTCGCGCGGGTTGAGCAGCAGGGCGATATAGCCAAGCAATTTGGGCGCGAGCAACACGAACATGGTGCAGACGAAGATCCAGATCGCGTTGCCGTCGCTGCTGCCGTGCCAGTAGCGCGCCGGCGAGAACGGCAGGCCCTGCGCAAGATCGATGCCCGCGCCTGCCAGCGGAATGCCGATACCCACCAGCATCAACATGCCCCACATCGGCGCGGTGAAGTAATGCCCGATGCCGATCATCATGTGCATGCGGCTGATCCAGTGCAGGCCCTTGGCGCCGACCACCTTGGCGTGCTGCAGGTTGCCCTGGCACCAACGGCGGTCGCGGACCAGCAGGTCGGTGAGCGTGGGCGGGCCTTCTTCGTAGCTGCCCTGCAGGTACGGCACCATGTGCATGGCCCAGCCGCCGCGCCGCATCAGTGCCGCTTCGACAAAGTCATGGCTGAGCACATGGCCGCCGAAGGGCTTGCGCCCACGCAGCGACGGCAGCCCGGCGTGATCGGCAAACGCCTGGGTGCGGATGATGGCGTTGTGGCCCCAGTAATTGCTTTCCGCGCCATGCCACCAGGCCACGCCGAAGGCGATGATCGGCCCGTACACGCGGCCGCCGAACTGCTGCATCCGGGCGAACAGGGTCTGCCCGTTCACCACCGCCGGCAAGGTCTGGATCAGGCCCACGTCCGGGTTGTCTTCCATGCCGGCGACCAGGCGCACGATGGTGTCGCCGGTCATCACGCTGTCGGCGTCCAGGATCAGCATCTGCGGGTAGTTGCCGCCAAAACGGCGCACCCAGTCGGCCACGTTGCCGGCCTTGCGCGCGGCGTTGTCGGCGCGGCGGCGGTAGAAGATGCGGCCATGCCCGCCGACGCTGTCACACAGTTCGGCATACACCTGTTCTTCGGCGCGGCCGATGTGCTCGCGGGTGGTATCGCTGAGCACGAAGAAATCGAAGTGCTCCAGTTGCCCGGTTTCTGCGACCGATTCGTAGATCGCCTGCAGGCCGGCCAACAGGCGGCGCGGGTCTTCGTTGTAGGTGGGCATCAGCAACGCGGTGCGCGTGTGCAGGCTGGGCAACGGCGCATCCGGATCGATGCCGAGCTTGCGCCCGGCGCGTGCGACCACGGTGATGAAGCCGGCCACCGCGCTGGCGAAGGACATCGCAATCCAGGCGAACAGCAATACGAACAGGCCCAGCAAACAGCCTTCCAGCACGCTGAAGCCGCCGGGCCACAGCACGCTGAGCATCACCCACACCGCCACCGCGGTGGCGGTCAGCGTGCCGCCGATCAGATAGAAGCGGCGCAGGCCGATGCCCATCGGCGAGGTGCGCTGGTGGCGTACCTGCAGGCTGCCTTCGCGCAGGGATTGTTCGGGCATTGCCAGCGGCGCTTCCGGCGGCAGCGTGGGCTGGCCGGCATCGAGGCTGGAGACGGGAGGTAGATCGGTTGGTGCAGGGGAAAGGGTCACGGTGCCGTCCATCAGGGCTGCCCGTCGCGCATCTGCGGCGACATTGCGGGCTGAAACGAGATGGCCAATGGCGTGCGCGGCAACGTTGCCACGCGCACCGTGTTACGGGCGATCCCGACGGTGTGCGACCACGTCGCAGTAGAACAACTCCAATGCACAAGCTCTCCTGGCTGCGACTTCACGTCGCGGCTCATCCTAAAGAATCGTTCGTTAAAGGAACCGAAGGCCACCGTTTGCGGTCTTCGCCCCTCCCGACGAGGACCGCGCGGCAGACTACGCCGCAGCGACCGAACGCTACCCCAACAGATTGCAGCCTGGCGCGCTGGCTGTCACGGCCAGGCGAAGGGCAGCAACGGCCCGCCCAGCCACAGATAGCGCGCCATCCATGCGGAGGCAAACGCGATCAGCACCGTCAGCGGCACGCCCACGCGCAGGAAATCGGCAAACCGGTACTGGCCGGGATTGAGGATCAGCAGGTTGCCGTGGTGGCCGATCGGGGTGAGGAACGAGGCCACCGCGCCCATCGCGGTGCACACCACGAACGGAATCGGCGGCAATCCCAGCCCCTGCGCCAGGGCCAGCGCCACCGGCGTCAACAGCACCGTGGTGGCGGCATCGGACAACACCTGAGTCAGCAATGCGGCGGCGGCAAACATCAACAGCAGCAGGCTCAGCGGCGACAGGCCGTGCGCGTGCGCCAGCACATGCTCGGCCAGCCAGCGCGCGGTGCCGGTCTGATCCATCGCCATGCCGAGCGGAATCACCCCGGCGATCATCACGTAAATGCGCACGTCGATTTCGGCGTAGGCCTGTTCGATGCTCACGCAACGGGTGAGCACCATGGCCACCGCGCCGAGCAGGAAGGCGATATGCGGTGGCAGCCATTCGGCCGCGGCTGCCGCCACGGCGGCCAGCATGATGGCCATTGCTAACGGTGCGCGCCGGCGCCGGCTGCGGCGGCCGTCGAACGGCATCAGCATCAAGAAACCGCGGTGCTGGGACAGTTGCTGGAAGGTGTGCTGCCGGCCCCACAACACCAGCAGGTCGCCTTCCTGCAGCTGCAGCTCGGACAACTCGCCATGCAGCCAGCCTTCCTTGCGCCACAGCCCGACCACCACCACGCCCATGGTGTGCAGGAAATCGATACGCGACACCGAACGCCCGACGAATTCCGAATGCGGTGCCACCACCGCCTGCACCAGCTGCTCTTCGCCCAGTGCCTCGTGTGGACGCTGCGGGTCGGCGCGATCCTCGCGCGGCTGCTCGCCATACTTGGCCACCGCATGCAACGACAAACCCGGCTCATCCTTGACCGAGGCGATCTCGTCCGGCGAGGCGCGCACCAGCAGCACATCGCCGGCGCGCAGCAGGCCCTCGTTGCTGCTGCGACGCCGGCGCATGCCGTTGCGCAACCAATCCACTACCTGCAGCCGTTCGGTGAACGCAGCCTCGAACTCGGCCAACGGCCGGCCTACCCAGGGCGCGTCGGCGTCGACCAGCAGTTCGGTGTAATAGCGCTCCAGGCGCAGATAGTCCGCGCCGCCATCGTCTTCGCCCTGCCGCTTGGGCAGCAGCCAGCGCCCGGCGAGCATGTAGAGCATGCCCACGCCGACCAGCACCGCGCCGATCGGGGTGACGGCGAACAGGTCCAGCCGCCCGTGGCCGCCGCGTTCCAGCGCGGCATTGGCGAGCAGAAAGGCCGGCGCGCTGATCAGGGTCAAGGTGGTGCCCAGCGAGGCCGCCAGCGACATCGGCATCAGCAGCCGCGAGGCGGCCAGCTTCTGCTCGCGGGCCAGCCGCATCATCACCGGCAACATCATCGCGGTGATCATCAGATGGTGCGAAAACGCCGCCAGGGCTGCGGTGGCCGGCATGGTGACCGCGATGGCGCGCCACTCGCGCCCGCCGGCGGCGCGCCCGATCGCCGCGCCGATACGGTCGGTGATGCCGGTGGCCGACAAGCCAGCCGACAACACGAACACCGCCGCGACAATGATCGCCGGCTCACTGGAAAACCCGGACAAAGCCTGGGTCGGGGTGAGGATGCCGGTGAGGGTCAACGCGAGTGTCGCCAGCATCGCCACCAGGTCGACCCGCAGCTTCTCGCTGATGAACAACACCAGTGCCACCACGAGGATGACCAAAAACACGAGTTGCTGTTGTTCCATTCCACTCACCGCCTGCGATTGCGCCGACCTTACCTGAGCGCGGTGAAGGCGACATGCGCATGGTCACGTTTGGGAGCAACTGCCTGTGGGCGGGCGTGCTGCGGCAGTTGCCTCGTGTTTGCCGATGTCAGCGACTGCGCGGTGTCGATGGTGTGCTGCACGCATGCACCTTGGACAGATGTGAGTGTCGTGGGTGGGGCGTCATCCCTCACTACGTTGCGGTTGGGCTGGATAGCTGGGCGTGCAGGCCAGGTCATGCGGAGGCTGCCGAGCGGTCGCTATGAGAATGCGCACCGCAATCGACATATCATGGTGCTGTGGTTGTGCGGATGCCTTTCTCCAAGGCCTGTTGCTTGGAGCCTGCTTGTTGTTCGGAGACTGCAGAACATGCGCGTGGCAGTAGCTCACGCGCCTGGGATGCATGCACCGAATCCCGGCCGTGCAATCGGCAGCGGTGGTAGCACGCGAACTACATGCGGCGTCAGTTCTATTGCGGGAGCTGGCTTCGCCCGTGCGTCGCCATGCCACGCACGCCTGGGCCGATGCACACAGGACGGCTTCCCATTGCCGCACTGCGTGCTCCATCGCTGACGCAACCTTGCCTACCACTCCGCAACGCGCACGCGAACTCTGCGCGCTACTGCCGGCGCAGTGAGCGCCGGCAGCCTAAATCTCCACATATCGACGCAGCAGCGTCGCTACACGGCGTTACTTACGCGCGTCCGCACTGGTGTCGCGGGTGGCGCGGAATTCCGAATCGCTGCTCCAGTTCGGCCAGGTACGCGCATCGGCCAGCTGCTGGCCCAGGGCGTAGAGAATGCCCAGATCGCGTGCGGCACCGGCGAAGGTCCAGTCCGGCTTCCACTCATCGCCCTGCTGGTGATAGCGCTTGGCGGTGTAGTCGTCCGATGCCGCCTTGCCTGCGGCCACGCCGCCCACTTCCCAATCCTGGCCGGCCGCATACGACAACGCCGGCACGCCACGCTTGGCGAAAGAGAAATGATCGGAGCGGAAGAAGTAGCCCGCCTCCGGCTTGGGATCGGGCGTGTAGCGCAGCTTCCACTGCCCGGCGACGGTCTTGAGTTGATCCAGCAACTCCAGCTTGGCGGTGCCGTAGATACCGAAATCGCGCGAGGGCACGAACGGGTTCATGCCGTCCATGTTGATCACCGCCACCGTGGTCGCCAGCGGGTACAGCGGCTTGGAGGCGTAGAACTCCGAACCGAGCAGGCCTTTTTCCTCGGCGGTGACCGCCAGGAACACCACCGAGCGCTCCGGCTTCGGCCCCTTGGCGAAACCGCGCGCCAGCTCCAGCAATGCGGCCGTACCGCTGGCGTTGTCCAGCGCGCCGTTGAAGATGGTGTCGCCGCGTGCATCGGGTTTGCCCACGCCGATGTGGTCCCAGTGCGCGCTGTAGATCAGCGTCTCGTCGGGATGGGTGCTGCCTTCCAGGCGCGCGACCACGTTGTGCGAGGTGATCACATCCGACTTGACCGTGTAGCTGCCACTCAAGCGCTGCCCCTTGAGTTCCACCGGCTTGAATGCGCGGGTCTGCGCCTGCTTCTTCAAGGTGTCGAAATCCAGGCCGGCCTGCGTGAACAGACGCGCGGCCAGATCACGCTGGACCCAGCCTTCCAGCGTGGGATGCGCGGCGCGCGGGTTGTCGCGCACCACGTCGAACATGGTGTTGGTGTTGGAGCTGGCCACGGTGTCCCAGCCGTAGGAGGCCGGCGCGGTTTCATGCACCACCAGCACGCCGAGTGCGCCCTGGCGCGCGCCTTCTTCGTACTTGTAGGTCCAGCGGCCGTAGTAGGTCATGCCCTTGCCATCGAAGGCGCCCTTGCCGGTCTCGAAATCCGGGTCGTTGATCAGCACCACGGCGATCTTGCCCTTGAGGTCGACACCCTTGAAGTCGTCCCAGTCGCGCTCGGGCGCCTTGACGCCGTAGCCGACGAACACCAGCGGCGCGTTGGCGATATCGACCTTGGACGAGCCGTCCATTGCCGCGCGGATCGCGATCTCCTTGCCTTGGGTCAGGGTCTGCGGCGCGCTGCCGCCCTGAACCGTAATACGCGGCGTGCCCACGATATCGGCGCGCCGCAGCGGCACCGCCTGCGTCCACAGGCGCTTGCCATCGGCAAGATCGCCACCGGGCTGCAAGCCAGCTGCGGCAAACTGCGTGCTCAGGTAGGCAATGGTCTTTTCTTCGCCGGCAGTGGCCGGGCCGCGGCCTTCGTAGGCGTCGGAGGCCAGCTCCTTGACGTCGCGCGAGATGCGCGCGCCATCGAATGTCGGCGTTGCCGCCATCAGTGCGGTGGAGACCGCCATTGCCAGCATTCCCAGTCCAACTCGCTTCACAGCAGCACCCCGGTGTGATCAAAGACAGCCCCGGAGTGTAGGCCACCACGCAGCGACGCCACGTGCCATTGGATGGGTTGCACAGCACGTACGTACTCGACGCCCGCGCGCAACTTTAATAATATTCATTCTCACTTACGCGCTGCGCAACGTGCCTGACCCAGTGGCGGCAACGCCGTGCCTGGCGCATGCGCGTGCCCTCCCCTTCGTTGCCGAGTGTGTCCATGCCCGTTGCCCTGCTGCGCTCCGTTCGCGCCCACTCCCGCTTGTTCCTGGCGCTGCAGTGCGCCTGTGCGTTGTGTGCCACCGCCGCGCATGCACAGGACAATGCCCCCGCACCGACAGCGAACACGCTGGACCAGGTGCTGGTGACCGGCCGCACCGAGGGCTACCAGGTGCGGGGCACCAATACCGCCACCAAGTTGCCGCTGACGCTGCGCGAGACGCCGCAATCGCTAACGGTATTCACCCGCCAGCGCATCGAAGACTTCAACCTCATCACCATCGCCGAGGTGTTGCAGCAGACGCCAGGCGTCACCGTGCAGTCCTACGACAGCAACCGCACGCTGTTCGCTGCGCGCGGATTTGCAATCAACAACTTCATGTTCGATGGCGTGCCGACCAACTACACCACCGGCGCGGGCGGCAATTCGATCCTCAGCGACACCTCGATCTACGAGCGTATCGAAGTGGTGCGCGGCGCCAGTGGCCTGGTGACCGGCTCGGGTAATCCATCGGCCACCGTCAACATGGTGCGCAAGCGCCCCACCACGGAATTTCAGGCCAGTACCAGCCTCAATGTTGGCTCATGGGATTACCGCCGCGCCGAGCTGGACGTTGCCGGCCCGCTGACCTCCGGCGGGCGCGTGCGCGGCCGCGTGGTGGGCGCCTACACCGAAAAGGACAGCTGGGTGCGCTTCCAGCAGGACCGCTCGCCCAGCATGTACGGCGTGCTCGAAGCCGACCTCACCGACAGCACGCGGCTGCGCGCGGGCATCGACCACCTCGCCACGCACTCCGATGGCGGTGCGTGGAGTGCCGCGCCGCTGTTCTTCAGCGATGGCACACCGGCACGGCTGCCGCGCTCCTACAGCGCCGCAGCACGCTGGAACCGGTGGGAGCGCGAAAGCACCAATGTCTTCGCAACGCTGGAACAGCAATTTGCCGGCGGCTGGAGCGGGCGGCTTGCCTACAACCATCGCGCCACCGATACCGACAGCCTGCTGTTTGCCGGCTCCAACAGCGCCTCGTTCGCCGATGCGCGCACCGGGTTGGGATTGCGCGTGTCCGACACCTACGGCGTGTCGGAAACCCGCGAGAACGCGCTGGATCTCTACGCTTCCGGCCCGTTCCAGTGGTTGGGCCGTGCGCACGAGCTGGTGGTCGGCGCCAATCACTACGACCGCGATCTCGGCACGCTGCGCACCGCCATCACCGCGCGTCCTTACAGCCTGACCGCCTTCCCCAGCATCTTCGACTGGAATGGCGATGTGGGCCGGCCAACCACCACCAATGCCGGCATCCCCAGCAGCATCACCAACACGCAGGAAACCGGCTATTACGCGGCCGTGCGGCTCAATCCCACCGATGCGTTGAAGCTGATTGGCGGTGCGCGGTATTCCAGCTGGAACACCGCCACGGACAACTATTCGCCGGCCAATCAGTTCGCCGGACGCAGCGCCGACTACGACGCCAACGCGCTCACCCCGTATCTGGGCGCGATCTACGATCTGAGCCGGCAACTCTCGGCGTTTGTGTCGTACTCGGATGTGTTCCAGGCACAGAACCTGCGCGACCGCACCAACCAGCAACTGAATCCGGTGGTGAGTGCCAATCTCGAATACGGCTTCAAGGGCGAGTTCTTTGGCGGTGCGCTCTACGCCGCGCTCAACGGCTTCCACATGCAACAGGACAACGTGGCCGAAATCGATCCGGAAGTGGCGCCCAACAGCCTGCCCGATGGCAGCTCTGCGTATCGCGCGGTGTCGGGCGTGGAAACCTGGGGCGGCGAGTTCGAAGTCTCCGGCGCGATCACCCCGGACTGGAGCATGACCGGCGGCTACACCTACGCCTACAGCACCGACCAGCGCGGCGCGCGGGTGTTCACCACCAGCCCGATGCACCTGGCGCGCTTCAACACCACCTACCGGTTCGGCGACTGGACCCTGGGCGGCGGGATCAGCTGGCAGAGCGCGGTGTATCAGAATCAGACCATCCCCACCGGGCGCTTCACCGCGGCCGGCGTACCGATCACGCGCAGCGGGCGGGTCACCCAGGGCGGCTATCTACTGGTGGATCTGATGGGCCGCTACCGCATCAACGAGCAGCTGAGCGTGGGCGTGACGGTGACCAACCTGTTCGACAAGGTTTATTACCGCAACGTGGGCTTCTTCAATTCCGGCTACTGGGGCGAACCGCGGCGGCTATTGTTCAACCTGCGCGCGAACTTCTAAGCGTACGAGGCGCCTTGACGGTGGCGCCATGCAAACTCAGAACAGATCCACGCTGCCGGTCTGCTGGTCCACCCGCTGCATCTGCCCGCTGGCGATCAGTTCGCTGTACACCGCCGCGCGGTTGCGGCCGTGCTGCTTGGCCCAGTACAGCGCCTTGTCGGCTTCGTCCAGCATCTGGCTGACCAGCCGGCCATCGCTGAGTTCGACGATGCCGGTGCTCAAGGTCACCGTGCCCACTTGCGGGAAACTGTGCTCGGCCACCGCGCGCCGGAAGCGCTCGAACAGGCTCACTGCGGTGTCGCGGTCCACCCCGCGCAACACGATCACGAACTCCTCGCCACCGAAACGGAACAGCAGATCGTCCTGACGGAAGCAGCGCTGCATCAGCTGGGCCACCAGCAGCAGCACCTCGTCGCCATACAAATGCCCGAAGGTGTCGTTGACGCGCTTGAAATGGTCGATGTCCACGATGCCCAGCCACACCGCGTTCTCCTGCGCGCCATCCGCGTTGGCGGCGAACAGGCGCAGGATCATGTCGTCGAAGGTCTTGCGATTGCGCAGGCCCGTAAGTGCGTCGCGCTGGGCGTCGTCGAGCAGGCTGCGGTAGTTCTGGAAAAAGCGTGCAAAGCCCTGCAGCAAGAGCTGCTCGGCAGCGCCGGGGGCCTGCGTGCCGCCCACGCGCAGGCAGGTGCGGATGCCGCGCGCTTCCATCATCGGGTAGACCAGCAGCGCGCGGCCGTCGTGCTGCAGCTGCACCACCTCGCCCGGGCCGCGCACGTCCGCCAGCAGCGCGCGCGTGGCCGCGTCGTGGATCTCGGCCACCGTCAGCGACAGCCGGCCGTCCTCGCGCAACCGGGTTTCGGCCATGCTGCGGCCATCGGGGGCGATGCGCAGCAGCGACAATTCTTCGGCCGCACACACCTCGCGCACGGTGCGCAACAGGGTGAGATCGAGCAGGTCGGCGTCGCGGATGGCGGTCAGGTCGACCATCCGTTCCAGCAGCGGCGCTTCGGTCATGGTGGCGGCACCGCACGCACCGGCGCCCGCCGGGAACACCGGTGACAGGCAGGCTCAGGCCTGTGGCGGGTACGCACTGGTATCACGACAGATCACCGCAATCAGAGATGTCGGTTCATCGGCGTCTGGGGGGTGAACTTGAGTCCGCTGCCCGGCCCCGCTCAGCGCGCGGCCAGCAAGGTCAATCCCGCCGTTGCCGGCCCCTGACGCCATGCGGGTACAGGGGCTGCGGCCTGGCTCAGGGCAGCGCCGATTCCAGCGCATCCTCGCCCAGGGCGTGAGCCTGCATCAGCCGCCGGCTGGCGGCATTCAGGCCCTGCACCTGGACCTGCAAACCGTGGTGGCGCAGGCGCTGCACCACCTTGTCCAGCGCCGCTACCGCGGTGATGTCCCAGAAGTGCGCGCGGGTCACATCGATGATGACCTGCTGGCCGGGCACGTCGCGGGCATCGAAGGCGTCGATGAACACATCGGCCGAGGCGAAGAACACCTGCCCGCGCACGCTGTAGGTGCGCAGCCCGTTGGCCGCGTCGCTGGGGACGATCTGCAGCAGTCCGGACACCTTGAAGGTGAAGAACACCCCGCTCAGCAGCACGCCCACCGCCACGCCAGCGGCCAGGTTGTGGGTGGCCAGGGTCACTGCGACCGTGGCCAGCATCACCACGCTGGAGGTGCGCGGGTGGGTGATCACGGTGCGCAGCGAGCGCCAGTCGAAGGTCTCGGCCGAGACCATCACCATGATCGCCACCAACGCCACCACCGGCACCTGCGACACCCACGGCTTGAGCAGCACCATCAGGATCAGCAGGAACACGCCGGCGAACAGCGTCGACAGCCGGCCGCGGCCGCCGTATTTCACGTTGCCCACGGTCTGCCCGATCATGCCGCAGCCGGCGATGCCGCCGAACAGGCTGGCGGCCGCATTGGCCAGGCCCAGGCCGGTGCATTCGCGGTTCTTGTTGCTGGGCGTGTCGGTGAGTTCATCGACCACGCGCGCGGTCATCATCGATTCGAGCAGGCCCACCATTGCAATGGCCAGCGCCGGCAGCGCGATGATGCGCAAGGTCTCCAGCGTCAACGGCACGCCGGGCCATTGCAGGAACGGCAGCGCGGTGGGCAGCTTGCCCAGGTCGGCCACGGTCTTCAGCGGCAGGTGCAGCGCGCTGCTGGCCACCGTGAGCAACAGGATGCACAGCAGCGGCGAGGGAATGGCCGAGACACCGGGCAGCCGCAACCGCGGCAGGCCGTAGATGATGGCCAGACCCACGCCCAGCGTGACCCAGGTGGTGGGGTTGGCACCGAGCAGGTGCGGCAGCTGCGCGGCGAAGATCAGCACCGCCAGCGCGTTGACGAACCCGGTCCGCACCGAGCTGCTGACAAAGCGCATCAGCACGCCCAGGCGCAGCAGCCCGAACACGATCTGCACCAGCCCGGCGAGCAGGCCGGCGGCGAGCAGATACGGCAGCCCGTGCGTGGCCACCAGCGGCGCAGCCACCAGCGCCACCGAGCCGGCGGCTGCGGAAATCATCGCCGGCCGTCCGCCACAAAACGCGATCACGATGCCGATCACAAACGACGCGAACAAGCCAACCTGCGGGTCCACGCCTGCAACGAACGCAAAGGCGATGACTTCGGGAATCAGGGCGAACGTGGCAACGGCGCCAGCCATCAGTTCGCGCGCAGGCGAGGCGCGCCATTGCGCCAGTTCGGTGCGCAGGAAGGACATGGGGGACACTCCAGGGACAAGAACGACAGTCCTGCGGACAGCGCGCAGGGGGCACTAGTGTGCGGGAAAGCGACCGCTCCCGCAGCCGCGATGTGATCGGTGCGGCAATGGTGTTTTCTGTGGGGACGATCACGCCACCCGACGCGCGCACAGACCAAGATGCCCGCCTTACCGCGCTCGGGTGTCGAGCCCGGTTCTCTAGGGAGATCACCATGTCCATGTTCAGGACCGCAAGCACACTCGCTTTGGTCACCGCCCTCGCACTGGCCGCCGGGCCGGCCTTCAGCTATTCCATCAACAGCAGCAGGCAGATCGTCGACGACAGCGGCAAGGTCGTGCAGCTCAAGGGTGTGAACGTGTTCGGCTTCGAAACCGGCAACCACGTGATGCATGGCCTGTGGGCACGCAACTGGAAGGACATGATCGTGCAGATGCAGGGCCTGGGCTTCAACGCCGTGCGCCTGCCGTTCTGCCCGGCCACGCTGCGCAGCGACACCATGCCGACCAGCATCGACTACAGCCGCAACGCCGACCTGCAGGGCCTGACCTCGCTGCAGATCCTCGACAAGGTGATCGCCGAATTCAACGCGCGCGGCATGTATGTGCTGCTGGATCACCACACCCCCGATTGCGCCGGCATTTCCGAGCTCTGGTACACCGGCTCCTATACCGAAGCACAGTGGCTGGCCGACCTGCGCTTTGTGGCCAACCGCTACAAGAACGTGCCGTATGTACTCGGCCTGGATCTGAAGAACGAACCGCACGGCGCCGCCACCTGGGGCACCGGCAACGCCGCCACCGATTGGAACAAGGCTGCCGAGCGCGGCTCGGCCGCGGTGTTGGCGGTCGCGCCGAAATGGCTGATCGCGGTGGAAGGCATCACCGACAACCCGGTGTGCTCCACCAACGGCGGCATCTTCTGGGGCGGCAACCTGCAGCCGCTGGGCTGCACCCCGCTCAACATCCCGGCCAACCGCCTGCTGCTGGCCCCGCACGTGTACGGCCCGGACGTGTTCGTGCAGTCGTACTTCAACGACAGCAACTTCCCCAACAACATGCCGGCCATCTGGGAACGCCATTTCGGTCAGTTCGCCGGCACGCATGCGCTGTTGCTGGGCGAGTTCGGTGGCAAGTACGGCGAAGGCGACGCGCGCGACAAGACCTGGCAGGACGCGCTGGTGAAGTACCTGCGCAGCAAGGGCATCAACCAGGGCTTCTACTGGTCGTGGAATCCCAACAGCGGCGACACCGGCGGCATCCTGCGCGATGACTGGACCAGTGTGCGCCAGGACAAGATGACCCTGCTGCGCACGCTGTGGGGCACCGCCGGCGATACCACGCCGACGCCGACTCCCACACCTACGCCCACACCGACACCGACGCCTACCCCCACGCCAACGCCAACTCCGACGCCCACCCCGGGCACCAGCACCTTCAGCACCAAGGTGATCGTGGACAACAGCTGGAACGGCGGCTATTGCAACCGCGTGCAGGTGACCAACACCGGCACCGCCAGCGGCACCTGGTCGATCGCAGTGCCGGTCACCGGTACAGTCAACAACGCCTGGAACGCGACCTGGTCGCAGAGCGGCAGCACGCTCAGGGCCAGCGGCGTGGACTTCAACCGCACCCTGGCAGCCGGCGCCACCGCCGAGTTCGGCTTCTGCGCCGCCAGTTGAGTGCAGCGTGGCGGGCACGGCTCCCGTGCCCGCTACATCTGCAACATGCAGTGGACTTGTGGAGGCGCTGCGTAGCAGGTTGATGATCACCTGCAGCGC
>NZ_JBGOFY010000039.1:0-15469 GCF_041520885.1 Xanthomonas sp. NCPPB 2922
TAGCGGCTGGCTGTGTTCTCGACGCTCCCAAGCCGCTTTCTCACGCTGGACGCGCTGGAAAGTGTGTCCGCTCTGTAGTTAGTTTGCGCAACGCGGCATGCGCGCTGTTGTGAGCGTCAACTCATTCGCAGTGTCCTAAAGACCTTCAAGTCACGGGCGTGTTGGTGTGTTGGATGCATCTGCAATGCCTGCAACGCCGCCATCAACCGACGCGGATGCAAACGTCGCCGCTCACTTTGCAATTACCTGCTCCGGCACAGCCGCAACTGCCTGGACCGGCTGTGCAAGCACACGCAATCGTGCACGCAGCCTTTCCACGTTCGCCTCACTCTGTTCCAGATCATCGCGCAGCTCGGCAGACAACTGCTGTCGGCCCAACGCCTGCAAGTGCTTCCAGCCATCGGCAAGGCCGCTACTGGCCTGCGCGACCTGGGCGCGCACACGTTGCTGCTCGTCGGCCTGCGGCAATCCGTAGCCGGGGCCATCGAGAAGCGCCGCCGGATGACTGAGCCGCGACTGCCGGGCGAACAGGCGCAGCAGTTGATCCTGCACTGCTGCGCGCTCGGCGATGCCGGGCCGCAACAGGCGCTTGAGCGCATCGCGCGCAATCAGCTCCTGTCGCCGTAACGCGGCCTGCTCCAGCAGCAATGCAGCTGCGGTTTCGCGCAAGCCGCCGCGGTCGAACCACTGCGCGCGTGCGCCGGGCGCGGCATCCAGCCATTGCGCGACACTCATCTGCGGTACCGGAATGCCGCGCCGAAGCACGTCGAACATGGCCTGATAATGCGCAGCCGCCGATTCGAAGTAATAGCCCTGGCGTGTGGCCTGCGCGCGGTCGTCCAGCACGTGCAGATCGGCAAGGCCGGCGCGCTGCAGCCGCTGGCGCACGCCACGCGGGGTGATCGATGACACGCCGGCTTCAGCAAGACGCGGCACGCCGTCGTGCAACAACTTGTAGGTTTCCACCGCACAGTTGTTGCTGATGAAGTAATAGCGCCCGTCGTAGCTCCAGTGCACCTGCGCGGCGCGCGTCAGCAACGCGGCGATCTCATCCGGGCGCAACGCCAGCGGCACCGACGACAGGGCACGCAATTCCACTTTGGTGTATTCGTCGATGACCTGGTTCAACGGCAGCACGAACAGCCGCGACGGATACGAGCCGGTCAGCCCGCGCCAGCTGGAGATCTGCACATCGCCGACGAAGGCACGAAACGACAGCACACGGTGATACTGCAGATCCAGACGGCACGCCGGCCCTGGCGCGCGGCCGGGCGCGCAGATCACCAGCCGCAACATGCTGTGGCCCCAGCGACTCATCGGCTGCTCGTTGCCTTCGGCAAGCAGATAGTCCACCGCATAGACCCGCGCCGGATCCAACGCCAGCAACGACATCGCACCGGCATCGTTGTCGGCCTGCAGATACGGCAAGGTCGGCGCGCATGCTGCCGCAACGTGCGGCGGCCCTAGCCGCTCGGAAAACCAGGCCGCGAGCGCTGGACGGCGGCAGGCGTAGTCCGCATCCAGCACGTAATGCTCGAGATTGACCGCAACAAATTCAGCCGGGCTACGCCGCTCGTAGGCATCGGGACTGCGGTCGCTGAAGCGGTTTGCACCGCGCCCGACCCGCCAGGGACGCACCTGCCAGCCGGCAAGATCGCGCAGGCGTGGGTCGCGCGACAACGCACTGCCCGCTCCACGGTCGCGCACGTGCGCCAATTCATGCACCAACGCCGCCATCGCCGCACGCGTGGCCGGGGCGCTGATATCAGTGCGTGCATGGGCGGGCTGCATGCTCCAGGCATCCAACAGCGCATGATCGAGAAGGATGCGATTGCCGATCGCGCGCCCATGCACCTGCGCCGGCAAATCGCGGCGCCACTGCAATTGAATGGGTGCTGCATCGCGCGTTACCCAGGCCGCGGGCAAGCGTTGTTCAACCTGCTGCAGCAGCGCCTGGCTGGCCGCGCGCTCGGAAGGGGTCAACTCCGATGCGACAACCGACACCTGCAGCACGGGCGAACGCTGCGATTGGGCGTGCGCCGCCGGTGCGATCGCTGCGGCCAGCCACAGCCATGCGCACCGGCGACGACGATTCACTGCGCCAGGATGGACTGAGCCAGTTCCAGGTCGCTGGACACGCGCGCCGCATCGCTGCGACTGCGCAATTGCAGCAATGCCGCTTCAAGCCGCGCACCACGGATGGCGCCATCGCTGGCCACGAAACCGGCCGCATCTTCGCGTGCGTCGGCAACCACCTTGTCGTCGCCGGAACTGCTGCTGTTGGACGAACCGGCCGACGACGCACCGGCCGAGGTTCCCGCAAGACTGGATGCGGCGGCTGCCAGCGGCAGCAAGGTCAAAGCACAAAACACCAGGGAGCGCATCATCGGCGTGTCTATTCCATGTGAGGTGGTGAAGAGACTACCCGGCAGGCGTTGCGCCGGGCACCTCGTCCATGTCGAACAGCTTGCCTGGATTCAGCAAAAGATGGGGGTCGAGCACCTGTTTGATACCGCGCATCAGTGCGATTTCTGCCGCCGAGCGTGTACTCCACAGGTACGGTTTCTTGACCAGACCAATGCCGTGCTCGGCCGAGATGCTGCCGTCGAAACGCTGCAGGCTCTGCGCCAGCAACTTGGTGACCTGCTCGCAGGCAGTGATGAAATCTGCCTGGCT
Source organism: Xanthomonas sp. NCPPB 2922 (assembly GCF_041520885.1). Taxonomy (NCBI): domain Bacteria; kingdom Pseudomonadati; phylum Pseudomonadota; class Gammaproteobacteria; order Lysobacterales; family Lysobacteraceae; genus Xanthomonas; species Xanthomonas sp. NCPPB 2922. The sequence goes on from NZ_JBGOFY010000039.1 coordinate 2,677, forward strand.
GGTGGCGTCGGGCTTGAGCACGTTGATATGCAGGTTGCCGTCGCCGATATGGCCAAACCACACAACATCGAAATGCGGGTAGGCGTCGTGCAGCAATGCCTGCGTCTCGGCCAGGAACACCGGCATCGCCGAGATCCGCACCGACACATCGTTCTTGTACGGGGTGTAACGCGCCAGCGCCTCGGTGATGCCTTCGCGCAGGCGCCACAGCTGCGCCGCCTGCGCATCGCTCTGGCTGATCACCCCGTCGCTCACCCAGCCCTGCTCCATGCAGGCTTCGAACGCCGCCATCGCCGCCGCTTCCTGCGCCTCATCGCCGGCAGCGAACTCGGTCACCACGTAGTACGGGTGCACTTCGGCAAATGGCGCCTGCGCGCCATGCGCCAGCACGTGCTCCAGCGCGCGATCGGTGAAAAATTCAAACGCTTCCAGCCGCAGCTGTGCGCGAAACGCCGCGAACACCTGCATCAACACATCGAACGACGGCAGCGCCAGCAGCATCACGTTGCTTGGCGGCGGCGGGTCGGTCAGCCGCAGCGTTGCTTCGACCACGATGCCCAGCGTGCCTTCCGAGCCGATCATCAGATGCCGGAAGTCGTAGCCGCTGGAATTTTTCACCAGCGCATTGTTGATGTGCAGCAGCTCGCCGGTGCCGGTGACCACACTGAGCCCGGCCACCCATTCGCGGGTATTGCCGTAGCGGATCACGCGGATGCCGCCGGCATTGGTGGCGATGTTGCCGCCGATCGAGCACGAACCACGCGCTGCGAAATCCACCGGGTACACCAGGCCGTGCTCGCGCGCGGCGTTGTGCACCGCTTCCAGCGGCATGCCGGCCTGCACGGTGAGCGTGCGATCCACCGCATCGAAGGCCAGCGGCTTGTTCAACCGCTCCAGGCTCAGCACCAGCTCGCCATTGGCCGCGACCGCGCCACCAGACAAACCGGTACGCCCACCCGAGGGCACCACCGCCACCGCATGCGTGTTGGCCCAGCGCACCACCGCCTGCACTTCTTCCACCGACCCCGGCAGCGCGATGGCCAGCGGATTCGGCGTCCAGCGGCGCGTCCAGTCACGGCCGTAGTGCTCCAGGTCGGCCGGCTCGGTCTTCAACCGCAGCGCGGGGACGGCCTGTTGCAAGGAGAGGATGCGGGGATCGGTCATGGCACGCAGCGCGGCGGTAGGAACCGCACAGCGTGCCAGCCTGCGCCGGCCCCGTCCAGCCGCGTCAACCTGCGTACGCGCAGCGTTGGATTCAGCTGAAACCGTTGCGGCACAAGGGCTGCGGCGTCACGCCGCAGGCACGGCGGGTGCCAAATCGCCCACCCCATCTGGCATAGTGGCCGGCCCGATTGCTGCAGTGCGTCCACCATGTCGCCGAAGAAAACCTCGTTTCCCAAGCAGGACATCCGCGTCCTGTTGCTGGAAGGCATCAGCCAGACCGCCGTGGACGTGTTCCGCGCCGCCGGTTACTCGCAGATCGAGCTGCACGCCAAGTCCCTGCCCGAGGACGAACTCAAGGCGCGCATCGCCGAGGCGCACATCGTCGGCATTCGCTCGCGCACCCATCTCAGCGCCGATGTGCTGGCGCACGCCAAGCGGCTGATCGCGGTGGGCTGCTTCTGCATCGGCACCAATCAGGTCGACCTGGAGGCGGCGGAACTGGCCGGCATTCCGGTGTTCAACGCGCCCTACTCCAACACCCGCAGCGTGGCCGAGCTGGTGATCGCCGAGGCCATCCTGCTGTTGCGCGGCATTCCGCAGAAGAATGCGCAATGCCACCGCGGCGGCTGGTCCAAGTCGGCCGCCGGCAGCCACGAAACGCGCGGCAAGGTGTTGGGCATCGTTGGCTACGGGCACATCGGCACCCAGGTTGGCGTGCTGGCCGAATCGCTGGGCATGCAGGTGATCTTCCACGACATCGAAACCAAGCTGTCGCTGGGCAACGCGCGCGCGGCGATCGACCTGGACGACCTGCTGGCACGCTCGGACGTGGTGACCCTGCACGTGCCGGAGACCCCGTCCACCAAGGACATGATCGGCGCGGCAGAAATCGCCCGCATGAAGCCCGGCGCGCATCTGATCAATGCCTCCCGCGGCACCGTCATCGACATCGATGCACTGGATGCGGCGCTCACCTCCGGCCAGATCGGCGGCGCGGCCGTGGACGTGTTCCCGATCGAGCCCAAGGGCAATGGCGATGCGTTTGAGTCCCCGTTGATTGCGCACGACAACGTCATCCTGACCCCGCACGTCGGCGGCAGCACGCTGGAAGCACAGGACAATATCGGTATCGAAGTGGCCGCCAAGCTGGTGCGCTACAGCGACAACGGCAGCACCTTGTCGGCGGTGAACTTCCCCGAGGTCACCCTGCCCGAGCACCCCGACAGCCTGCGGCTGCTGCACATCCACCGCAACGTGCCCGGCGTGCTGTCGCAGATCAACGAACTGTTCTCGCGCCACAACCTCAACATCGATGGTCAGTTTTTGCGCACCGACCCCAAGGTGGGCTATGTGGTGATCGATGTCAGCGCCAGCGAGGAGCTGGCGGGCGTGTTGAAGGACGAGCTGGGTCAGATCACCGGCACCTTGCGGACGCGGGTTCTCTACTGACGGGGATTAGGGATTCGGCAGTTGGGATCGGGAAGAGCGGCGGCGCTGGCGCGTCCTTTCTCTGACCGCTAGCTGGCTTGGATCGATTGCGGTGGCGTAGACGCGAATGCGCGCAATGCCAAAACAAGCGCGCAAAAGCGGCTCACGCGATGTACGCGCTTGCGAATCCCCAATCCCGAGTCCCGAATCCCAGCCCCTCAGGGCTGCAACTCGCCGCGCAACCCCTCGCTCAACAGATAGTCGTCGGCCTTCAAATACCACCGCTCCGGGCCGGTGGTGACCGCCTCCATGTACAGGCCGTCGCCATCCTCGCGCGGCGGGCGCTGCAGGCTGACGATCGCCACGCCATGCGGCGGCACGCTCAACGCCAGCAGCGCCCGTTGCACGGTACGCGCCAGTTCGGCCGACTCCATCCGGTCGTCGACCGGGCGGAACGCCAGGCGGTAAGTGAACGAAGCAGCGGTGCGGGACATGGGCATGGACAGGCAACGGGCGCCCAAGGGTACCCAATCCCGCCATGCCCGCCCAGCCAACGGACGCTCGGCGCCCGCGCAACCCGGCCCGGCAACGCCCGTCGCCGGCGCATCAGCTGCCGCCGTGCGCCATCCACTTCTCGGCCATGCGTCGCATCGACGGATCCAGCTCCGGGTCGGCCAGCAGCTCGGCGATCGGGCGCCACGCCAAAGCGAGCGATTCTTCGCTGACCTGGAAGGTCTCGTCAGCGCCGGCGACCACCACGTAGCGGGCGTCGTAATGCCAGTGCCCGGCCACCTCGCCACGGGCCGGGATCCAGTGCCGATCCAGATCGAACAGCCGGCCGTCGGCCAGGGTCAGCCCGGTGAGGCCGGATTCCTCCTGCGCCTCGCGCAGTGCCACCTGGGCCAGATCGCGGTCACCGTCGGCGTGGCCGCCCAGCTGCAGCCAGCGCTGCAGCTTGCGGTGATGGGTCAGCAGCGTGCGGGTGCCATCGGCACTGACCACCCACGCCGAGCCGGTGAAGTGACCTTCGACACGCTCGCGCACGAACGGATCTGTGGCATCGTCCAGGAGTTGCTCGAACTGGTCGGCCACCTCGGACTCGTTCGGCCAGCGGGCGCGGTAGACCGTCAGTTGCTGCCGCAGGGGTGCATCCACCATCTATTGTTCCCGGTTGTCATGGACCAGCGACCATTATCGCCATTCATGCTGCGTACGCGCTTGTCGTGAGCGTGTAGCTTTGGCAAGGTAGGCCGCTTGCCTGTCCCATCGGGATGCGGCGCACACTTCGCCCAGGCGCGCGCGCCTTCGTTCTGCCACTTAGGATGTACCGAATGCTGAAGTCTCTGTTGAGGGTCAAACCGATCGAGCCCGCCGGACGTGTGGATGCGGGCGAACCGGTCGAAGGCAGCCTGCAGGGCGAAGCGACGCTGCAACGGACCCTCACCGCCAAGCACCTGATCATGCTCGGCATCGGCGCGGTGATCGGCGCAGGCATCTTTGTGATGACCGGCCAGGCGGCTGCCAACCATGCTGGGCCAGCGGTGATGCTGTCGTTTGTCTTCGCGGGTATCGCCTGCACGTTTGCCGGCCTGTGTTACGCCGAGTTCGCGGCAATGATGCCGGTCTCCGGAAGTGCTTACTCGTATTCCTACGCGACGCTTGGAGAAGGCATCGCCTGGTTCATTGGCTGGTGCCTGGTGCTGGAATATCTGTTCGCAGGGTCAAGCGTCGCGGTGGCGTGGTCTGCCTATCTGATCAGCTTCATCACCGGCACGCTGGGTCTTCCGTTCCCCACAGAGCTGACCAACGCCCCGCTTGCCTGGATCAATGGCGAATTCGTGGCGTCTGGCAACATCCTCAACCTGCCTGCCGTGCTCATCGTGGCTGCGGTGAGTGGGTTGTGCTATGTCGGCATTACCCAATCGGCCTTCATCAACGCGATTGTCGTGGCGATCAAGATCGCAGTGATCTGTCTGTTTGTTGGCTTCGGCGCGGCATATATCGACCCGGCCAACTGGCATCCTTTCATTCCCGAAAATACCGCCCCAGGCGTATTTGGCTGGAGCGGCGTATTCCGCGCTGCCTCGATCGTGTTCTTTGCCTACATTGGCTTCGATGCGGTATCGACCTCGGCTGGAGAAACCAAGGACCCGCAACGCAACATGCCGATCGGCATCCTCGGCTCGCTGGCGGTGTGCACCATCATCTACATCATCGTGTGTGCAGTGCTGACAGGTTTGATGCCATATACCCAGCTTGGCACTGCCAAGCCGGTGGCCACTGCGCTGGAAGCGCACCCGCAACTGACTTGGCTCAAGACTGCGGTGGAGATCGGCGCGATCGCCGGCCTGTCCTCGGTGGTGCTGGTGATGCTGATGGCACAGCCGCGCATCTTCTACACCATGGCCAAGGATGGGTTGATGCCCAAACTGTTCGGCAAGGTGCACCCGAAATTCCACACGCCATATGTCGGCACCGTGATAGTGGGGGTGGTCGCCGCATCACTGGCGGGGTTGATCCCGCTCAGCGTGCTGGGTGAACTGGTGTCGATGGGCACCCTGCTCGCCTTCGCCACCGTGTGCGCCGGCGTAATGGTGCTGCGTTTCACCAAGCCCGAGCTGGAGCGTCCGTTCCGTGTACCGCTGGCAATGATAGTTTGTCCGTTGGGTACGCTTGCGTGCCTGGCCCTGTTCTTCCAGGCCTTCCAGGAACATTGGAAGGTATTCGTGGGTTGGACCGTGATCGGCCTGTTCATCTATTTCGGCTACGGCATCCACCATAGCCGTCTGGCTCGCAAGGCCTGACCCTCTCAAGACCGGCGTTCGCGCCGGTCTTCTCGTTCAACGATCGCGCGCAGCGCCAGGCCGGAACCGCTCCATGTTCAAACAACTTTGGGCCACCAAACACCCGCACGCCAGCCATGAGGCGGCCGACGGGCTAGGCCTGCAACGCGCGCTCGGTCCTTGGGGGCTGACCGCCCTGGGCATCGGCGCGGTGATCGGCGGCGGCATCTTCGTGATCACCGGCCAGGCCGCGGCCGACCATGCCGGCCCGGCGATCGTGCTGTCGTTCGTGCTCGCGGCGATCTGCTGCGCGTTCTGCGCCATGGCCTACGCCGAATTTGCGGCGATGGTGCCGGTCTCCGGCAGCGCCTACACCTATACCTACGCCACCTTCGGCGAGCTGGCGGCCTGGTTCATCGGCTGGATGCTGGTGCTGGAATACGGCGTCTCTGCCTCGGCGGTGGCGGTCAGCTGGACCGGTTACTTCCTCAGTCTGCTGGAACACTTCGGCATCCATTTGCCGGCCGCCCTGGTCAGCGCACCGCTGGACGGCAAGCTGCAGCGCACCGGCGCGATCGCCAACCTGCCCGCCGCCGGCATCGTGTTGTTGCTGACCTGGCTGTGCTATGTCGGTATCCGCAAGTCGTCGGCGATGAACATGGCGATGGTGATCCTCAAGACCGGGCTGATCATCCTGGTCATTGCGGCGGGCTGGAAGTACGTGGACCCGGCCAACTGGCATCCCTTCATCCCCGCCAACGAAGCACCGGGCAAGTACGGCATGGAAGGTGTGCTGCGTGGCGCGGCGATGGTGTTCTTCGCCTACATCGGCTTCGAGGCGGTGTCGGTGGCGGCGCAGGAATCGCACCGGCCACAACGCGATCTGCCGATCGGCATGATGCTGTCGCTGGTGATCTGCACCGTGCTCTACATCGCCATGGCCGCGGTAATGACCGGCCTGGTGCCGTTCACCCAGCTGGGCACCGATGAGCCGGTGGTGACGGCAGTGGCCGCGCATCCCCAATTGGCCTGGTTGCGCGTGGTGGTGGAAGTGGGTGCGCTGATCGGCCTGTCGTCGGTGGTGCTGGTGATGATCATCGGGCAGCCGCGCATCTTCATGATCATTGCGCGCGATGGCCTGCTGCCGGAGGTGTTCACGCGCATCCATCCCAAGTACCGCACGCCGCACATCAATACCGTCATCACTGGCGTGGGCATCGCCATACTGGCGGCCGTCTTCCCGCTGGATGTGCTGGGCGAGCTGACGTCGATGGGCACGCTGATCGCCTTCGCCGCCGTGTGTGCGGGCGTGCTGATCTTGCGACGCACCCATCCGGAACTGCCGCGTCCGTTCCGCATGCCGGCCGCGTGGCTGATCTGCAGCGCCGGTGTGCTCAGCTGCCTGGCCTTGCTGTCGGCGATGACGCTGCACAACTGGATGCTGATGGGGCTATGGACCCTGGTCGGGCTGGTGGTCTATTTCGGCTACGGCTATCGCCACAGCCGCCTGCGCGACGGCCGCTGAGCACGCGCGCGGGCCAGCAGGGACTGACAAAACGGCTGCGCGCCCCCTAGGGGAGCGGGCGATCTGAGCCTTCGTTGCAGGGCGGCTGATTTGTGGCTTGGCCTGCAAGGACCCTGGCCCGCCCACCATCGCAGGACAAGCCGCGAGGATGTCCCCGTCGGCTCTTACGCGGCATCCATGCCGCGTCATTTCCCGCGGTGCTGTGCGGGCAAGGACCGGTCGAGATGGTCGACGTGCATAGCAAAGCGCCCTACGTGATGCACGTTTTTTGATGCTGGTGCTGGTTCGACATCCGACACAGGTGCGACAAGCGGCTGTTCATGCGGCCACCGACCAACCGTCTGGTGCGGTGTCCTCGCCGCTTGCGGGACCGTGTGGCGGCATGGATGCGGCCACCGAGCCCCCAGGGACGGGTTCACGGCGTGTCCCGCGAGCGGTGAGGGCACCGCGCGCCCGACCCACTCAGCGTTTGACACGGGCTTCTGACTGAACCCAAAAAGAGACAACGAACAAAACCACTGCGCTCACTGCCAGACGCACGCTCGTTACATTCCGTCAGCCATTCGCGATCCGAGCGCGGCAGGAACAGCCCCTGCTGCGCTGCACCTGACCGTGATCCGGTGGGGCAGTAGAATAGGCGCATGAATGCGACCACTGCCCCCCTGCCCTATAGCGCCGCCCGTTTGCACGAGCTGGCGCAGCTGTTGATCGGCAATATCCGTGAGCTGGCTCAGGCCGGCTGGACACCCGCCACCAGCAGCAATTTTTCCCATCGCCTGGACGAGCAGCACGCGGCCATCACCGTTTCCGGACGCGACAAGGGCCGCCTGGTCGAAGAAGACATCATGGTGGTGGACTTCGATGGCCTGCCAGTGGGCCGCCCGTTGCGCCCGTCTGCCGAAACCCTGTTGCACACCCAGCTGTATCGCCGGTTCCCGGAGATTGGCTGCGTGTTGCACACGCATTCGCCGGTGCAGACGATTGCCTCCCGCCTGTATGCAGGCAGCGGCGTGATCCGCCTGGAAGGCTATGAACTGCTCAAGGCCTTCGAGGGAAATACCACCCACGAAACCGCGGTGGATGTGCCGGTGTTCGCCAACACCCAGGACATGCAGGTGCTGGCCGCGCAGGTCGAGGCCTTGCTGGACAAACAGAGCATGTGGGGGTATCTCATCGAAGGACACGGCCTGTATGCCTGGGGCCGCAACATGGCCGAGGCACGCCGTCATCTGGAGGCATTCGAATTCCTGCTGCATTGCGAACTCGAGCTGCTCAAGCTGCGCAGTCCGCGCTAAGCCCTCCCCGCCCCACGTGTGAGCCAGACCGCCATGAGCCGACTGCGTATTTTTGCCGATTCCAACCCGACCACCCCGCACTTCGACAGCCGCGATGGTGAGCAGATCGCCACCGAGCTGCGCAAGATTGGCGTCACCTTCGAGTGCTGGCACGCCAGCCAGCCGGTCGAACCCGGTGCATCGCCTGAACAGGTGATGGCCGCCTACCGCGCCGACATCGACCGCATCAGCGCCGAGCGCGGCTTCAAGACCGTGGATGTGGTGAGCATCGCGCCAGACAATCCCAAGCGCGAAGAAATGCGTGCCAAGTTCCTGGATGAGCACTTCCACAAGGAAGACGAGGTGCGCTTCTTCGTGGCCGGCTCCGGGTTGTTCACGCTGCACGTGGACGCGCAGGTCTACGAGATCGAATGCGTCAAAGATGATCTGATTGCGGTGCCGGACAGCACGTTGCATTGGTTCGACATGGGCCCGGAGCCGCACTTCGTGGCGATCCGTTTCTTCACCGAGCCGGACGGTTGGGTCGGCCACTTCACCGGCACCGAAATCGCCAAACAATTCCCCCGCTACGCCCCCGAGAAACCTCCAAAGGCCAGCTGACGATGACACGACCGCAAGCGATCCTCACCGATATCGAAGGCACCACCAGCAGCATCTCTTTCGTCAAGGACGTGCTGTTCCCGTATGCGCGCCGCGCCATGCCCGCTTACGTGCGCGAGCACGGCGGGCACCCGCAGGTGCGGCACTGGCTCAATCAGGTGGCCGACGAGATCGGCGAAGACGTGCCGGACGAAGTGCTGATCACCACCTTGCAGACCTGGATCGACGAAGACCGCAAGCACACCGCGCTCAAGGCCCTGCAGGGCATGATCTGGGAAGACGGCTACCGCACCGCCGATTTCAGCGCGCATATCTACGCAGACGCGGCGATCCAGCTGCAGGCCTGGCATGCCGAGGGCATTCCGCTGTACGTGTATTCGTCCGGTTCGGTGCCGGCGCAGAAGCTGTTCTTCGCACATAGCGATGCCGGCGACCTGAGCGGCCTGGTGAGCGACTGGTTCGACACCGAGGTGGGCCCCAAGCGCGAGAGTTCCAGCTACCGCCGCATCGCCGAACGCATCGGCGTGCCGGCGCCGGAGATCCTGTTCCTGTCTGACGTGATCGAGGAACTGGATGCTGCCAAGCGCGCCGGCATGCGCACCGCGCTGCTCGACCGCCTGGAGGATTACCCCACCCCGCGTTCGGCGGACGATGTGGGCAGCCACCAGCGCGTGGAAAGCTTCACGCAGTTGGTGCTGTAACTGGCCACGCGCCATCGCTTCGGTTGATGGCGCGGTTTTGTTGGCGTGGGCGGCACCGTGAGTGTGCGGAAGCTGGGTGACGGTGCGCCTGTTGGTCGCGGCGAGCATCTCCACTTCAGATTGATGGCTGGTATCGACTGCAGAGGGCAGCTGCAGGCGCCCTTGGCGACTCGGTAAATTGAATCGACAACAGGCTGCTCATGCAAGCCAGCATGACGCCCGCCTACCGCAACGCCAGTATGCGGCCCCTTCGCGTTGGATCACCGACCACCTACATACGACGCCAGCCGCCTCGGCTTGTTATCCGCCTGCGCAAGCGCTACATCTGCATCTTTCCGGTCCTGGCGTCCTCCATGTTGCAGTCATCCCGATCCGGCCCGTCTGCCCTGTTGCGCCGGTTGTTGCTGCTGACCGCACTGGTAGCCCTGGTTGCCGGCTGCCACCCGGATGCCGGCGCGGCGCTACCGGCGCAGCAAGACGCCAGCGCCGCGCAGGTCGATCCGGTCGACCAGGCGGCGCTCACCAACGCGCTCAAAACGTTGGCGCCGCAACGCCCAGGCATCACCGATCTATACGTGGTGGGCTTTGCCGGCGATGCCAGCGACGACGTCTTCCGCAACGAAACGCTCTACCTCAAGCAGCTGTTCGAGCAACGCTTCGATGCCCGTGGCCGCGTGGTCGCGCTGGTAAATCATCCGGACAATCTCGGCGAGCGCCCGTACGCACCGCTGGCCACCTACGACAATCTCTACGACACGCTCGCGGCGATCGGTAAGCGCATGGACCGCAAGGAAGACGCGCTGCTGCTGTTCGTCACCACGCACGGCACCGAAGACCACACGCTGTATGTGCAGGTGGACCAGAACGAAGAAGATTTCATCAGCCCGCAGGATCTGCGCAAGGCGCTGGACGATGCCGGCATCGGCAACCGTGTCATTGTGCTGTCGGCGTGTTATTCGGGCGGCTTCATTCCCGCGCTGCGCTCTGCCACCACGCTGGTGCTCACCGCGGCACGTGCCGACCGCCCGTCATTCGGCTGTGGCAACACCTCCAACGCCACCTACTTCGGCCAGGCCTGGTTGATCGATGCGATGAACCAGGTGGCCGACCCAGTGGCGGCGTTCGAAGCAGCCAAGGTGGCGATCACTGCACGCGAAAAGGAGGACGGCGAGCTGCCATCGTTGCCGCAGCAGTCGGTCGGCAAGGATATCGGGGCCGTGCTGGCGCGCTGGCGTGCCGGGTTCCAGCTGGGGCCGGCGCTGGCATATCCATACCTGCCAGTCGTTGCCGAAGCCGCGGATGACGCGGTTGCCGATCAGGGCGATAACCCCGCCGACACCAACGACGCTGCGCCCTCCACGCGCCCACAACCCACGGCAGCGCCGCAACCGAAGCGTCCGTGATGCGCTAAAGGTTGCGACTAATTCTCATTACGTCACCGGCGGCCGCGCATCTTTAGACTTGCCGGGCCAGCCAGCGACACGCCAGCCAGCACCGATCCCCGCCAGCGCGCCCATCGCCTGCCAGCCCGGATCCAAGACGCCTCCCTCGTGGAGGCGTTCGCGTTTGTGGGGGTACGCCCTGCGCGCCGAACTCAGGGCGTGGCGCGCTCCAGGCGATAGGTGGTGCGCGCGCTTTGCACGCCGGTGGGCAACGTGGCACGCACCTCGACGGTATGCGCGCCGACCTCCAGCGTGGTCGGCAATGCGCCGCGCCATAGATGCGTGGACGGCGTGGCCTCCGGTGAGCGGTCGTACCCCCGCAGCTGCTCGGCCACATCGTCGCGCGTGTTCTCGGCGAGCACGCGTGGATCGGGCCGCTCCACCCGCTTCATCGGCTGCCAGGCGCCGCCGTCGATGCGCATCTCCACCGGCGTTTGCGCATCGCCCATGAACACGTTTGCGTACACGCCCCAGGCCGCATATGCGCCTTGCCGCAGCACCTTGGGTGCACTCAGCAGCAGTTGCGCATCCTCCGGCGCACGCGCGGCGTGATACGCCAGCGTGTAGTCGCCACTCGGCGCTACCTGCAGCACCGCATAACCGTTCGGGGTGCCATCGCTCATGGTGGCATCGGGAATGCCGTCGGCGTCCTTGACCCCGGACCAGAACGCGCCGCAGGCCGCGCCCACGTTGTATTCGTGCAGCGGACGCGCACCCTGCCAGCCTTCATCGGCGCCGTGCGCCACCTGCCGCTGCGTGTGGCTGTGCGCGCTCAGCACCAGCACATGCGGGAAGTCCTTGAGCAACGCAAACAGGCGACGCCGATCGGCATGGCGAAACGTCTCCTGCCCGGGCGCGGCATCGAACAACGGGATATGCAGGCCCAACACCACCAGGCGCTCGCGCGGCAGCTGCGCCAGGTAGGCCTGCAGAAAGGCGAATTGATCCTCGCGCAGGCCGCCGACATACGCCGGCTTGGCGCCCGGCGTGTAGATCACATCGTCCAGAAACACGAAGCTCGCGTTGGCCTCCTCCACCGCGTAGGTGTCCGGGCCATAGATCGCACGCCAGCTGTCCAGCGACTGCAGGTCATCGCGCGCATCGAAGTTGAGGTCGTGGTTGCCCGGCACATGGAACCACGGCACGCCCAGCTGCGTGGTGACCTTGTTCAAGGCCGGGTACAGGCTCAGATCGTCGCTGACGATATCGCCCAGCGTGGTGCCCAGGCGCGCGGGGACCTTGCCGACGATGGGCGCGACGATATCGCGGCGGTAGTAGTCCACATCGGCCAGGCTGGCAGTCTGGCTGTCGGCAAACACCAGTATCTGGAAGCCGCTTGCCTGCGCGGCGACGCGCGGGGTCAGTGCGAAATCCCAGTTGCGGGTGTTGGTGCCTGTGGCAGCGATGCCGCTGTATTTGCGCTTGGGCGAGCCCTTGGGCGCGTAATGGCGCCAGAACCCGGGCAAGCCATCGGCATCGGGAACGAAACTGCGATCGCCCGGCTTGATCACAAAGACGGTCTGGCCCTCGCGCACCGGCAGACGGTAGCGGCCCTGCGCATCGGTGCGCACCAGCTGCTGCCCATTGGAGACGATGACATCGGCAAGACCAGGCTCATCACGGCCCCGCCCCGGCCTGCCGTCGCGCTCTTCGAACACCACGCCATCGACCACGACATCGCGCGCATGCGCAGTGCCTGCGAGCAGGACCAGGGCCAGGAGAGCGAAACGAAGCTGCATGGGTGTTCCCGCGATAACCAGCCGTAATTGTAGCGGGGCCTGCTGGGCCACCGCAGTGTCGGGTGGGTAGGTCATCACGACGCGTGGGGGTGTCTGCGCGATGAGATGTCGGATCC